>JANJXE010000209.1 GCA_024709185.1 Paludibacter sp. | reverse complement strand
GTGCAAGATGCCCTACATCGATGGAGCTTTTGTCGAGAGTATTTGTAAGCACCTGCGTATGGCCGGTACAATCTACAATTTCCAACATGTCAATTTCCTTCGGATTGTAATTGAAATTCAAGGTGTTGATAACCGGATTTGGATAGACTACCCGATCGGCACTGGTCAAGTCCATGTTATCGGTTGATAAAGTCGAAAATGCGATCACATACGGATTAGTAGCTTCACCATAATTACTATCTGAACTATATCCAAGTGTAGTATTATCTGCCACCAATTCTTTTCCTGTTGCAGGGTCGTAACTCTTGAACACTATTTTTTTATTCAAATCAGTTACACCATCTCCTAAAATTGTCAAATAGGCATAATACCTGTTTGTTGTCGGATCTAACATAAGATTGATAGTACCCCGGCATCTATTGTCGATAAATGCTGCAACCTGCAAATTCTCATTAGTTATTTCCAACTCGTCAATCTTTACGATGGCTGTAATGGTCATGTTTTGCGGGAACTCGTATTCGTTAAAAGTCCAGTGCATAGCCTGCTCATTAGCCACCTTTTGCTTTACATTTAATCGTGAAATGTATTGCGATGGATACGTCAGCGTTCGGGATGTTTCAACAGCCGATTTAAACATATAGCCTTGTCCGGGAACCAGGTATTGCAGACTGCCATTCCAACTACCGCCTGAGTAGCTTGCAAAACCAATCTGACCTTTTATCTGATCACCATCAACTGCATTGATTGAAGTCAATGCTTCCTTAACCGGCATTACAAACTGAGGCACATACCCAATCCAGTTCCAACCTGTACCAATTGTTATCGGATAGTCAACCGGTTTGGCTGTTGCACCAATCACTTTAACTGATTTGGCCTGACCCGATCGAATCAGATACATAGAGCGTTGATTGAGAGAAGAAAGAGCACCCGACCAACCCGAACTTGCCGTAGAATAATTTGTAAATGCTGTTTTCGACTTAATCAGGATTCCATCCGTATTCAATCCCAGCTTAATCTGATCCATTAACGAAGGTGATGAATTAACCACATTGGTTGACACCCAGTTCCAGCCTTTCCTAATCGCCAATTGCTGTTCTACTTTATCGGTTGCATTAAATATAGTAGCCGAAGTAACACTACCGACAGTTGAACCCGAAGAGAATGTTAACGCACCTCCTACTACATCTACCCCCGGATAAATACGTCCTGTACCGGCATCCCACAAACTAAAGGTGAGTGGTTTGTCAGCATCTTCTTCGTTACCATATACATCCATATACAACACGTAGCTATTCAATGTTTTACTAAACTGAGGGCTAACAATGCCTACACATTTTGTATCAATAAATGCTGCCAGAATATCTTCGGTATCTTCCTGATAAACACCTTCAATTTGAATTTTACCGGTTATATTCATCGACGATTCAAAATCGTAAGGGTTTACTGTCCAATCAGGACGTGGCCCGGTAACTTTTAACATAACCGGCAATACCTCATCGATGTTCTTACTTCCTGTAAGGCGAAGCTCACACTCGTAGGCACCAATATTGGCAGATTGATCTACAGTGAAAGTCAATGTCTTTTTTTCCAATGGATTAAGCGTACCTGTAGTTTTATTCACTGACAACCAACCAGGCAGACCACTTATGACGTAATTTTCGTAGTTACCAGAGCTGTTTGTAATTGTTGCATCAAAGGTCAACGGTGCCAACACTTCTTTTTTGAGATGTACCGCCTCTGTTTGCCATTGCAGGCGATTCTGATTAACAAATGCGGTCCATTTTAAGGGAGAAGCCAATCTGTTTCCATTCAAATCCATGATGCGTTGAACTTCAAATTCGAGCACACAATTTTCTATACGATTGGCATCTTCATTGATGTTTACAATAATTTTATTATCGGATGAAGTGATGGTTGAATTGACTTTTACGCGTGGACGTGTAGCTTTTATCGCAGGCGTATTATCTGTAAAAGTAACATTCTTAGCCAATGCGACTCCACCATTTTCCATAAATGAATAAGCCGGAATTGAGAAATCGGTTACAGAAGACACAATGTCATTTGAGCTATTTACCTTTTCAAAAGGATAGTACGCGACCAATCCGATTTCATTTCCGGCAAGTTTCGAATGCATATCCAACCGGATATTATCACCTGTCAACGCACTGTTCCAAATTCTGATTTCATCTATTGACCCTGTAAATCTGTTATCTACAGTTGCTTTGGTTGCACCGGATGCATACCAGCGACGGGCTCCGAAGGCTACCGAATCGGAGGCCATTCCGCCAATATTGATTGAAGATGTCTGGAACTTCAGCGTACCATCAATAAAAATATTGGTATTCCCGGAGCGCAACACACTTAATGCAAAGTGATGCCACATATTATCCAATACCACTCCTGAATTAAGGGGATACAGATTACCATTGGTCGAAAGAGATAGATTTCCGTCCTGATTGAATGCGACCATCAGGTTTTTGCTGGCTGCTGTTTCGTCGCCGACACAGGAATAAAGTGTTGCATTTTTTTGACCAGCCTGACCACGGAACCAGAACTCAAGCGAGAAGTCGTTGTCTTTTGTAAATGGAATATGTCCGGATTTCACAACCACCTGATTGTCTCCGGTCAGTTCAGTCGCTAACCCTGCCGGTGAAATGAACCACGAACTTCCTACAGTCAGGTTTCTGCCACGGGCTTTATCTAAAGCTATTTTCCCATAGCCCTCATCCATTAACCAGTATCCTGCTAAATTCAGTTCATTTCCGGTTTTGGATTTTGCTCTGTCGGCGGTAATCGTTGCATACGACCGCTGTTCACTCCATACGCTGAACTGGCGAAGCGAGCCTTTAAATCCTTCTCCAACAATGATACGACCGGTTGGAACAATTCCTTCGGGCAACACCTCGCTGAAAAGGATTGATTTTGTTGTATTGGCATTACTCCATATCATAAGCGACAGGGTTTTGCTGTAGTTATCGTAGCTTAACGCAACGTACTGGAAACTTGCATCTGCCTGCAAATCGGTGGTTTGTTTTGTAAAACCTGAACCAACTGTAACTTTCAAATTACTTCCCACAGCTTGAAGTGCAATTTTATTACTTCCTTCGCCCAGACTGAAAATAGTACCGGTTTCGTTGGAAGGACTGATAAGTATCTTGCCTTCGATGGTAAAGCTGCTTTGTAAATTGATTGGTATTTCAGTAAATGCTTTTTGAGTTCCATCAAACTGTAATCCAACATTATCAGTTTGTAGGTAATCATTCAGCACTCCATAGACCTGAACATCCGTATTAGCAATTTTTTCGACCTGAATTTTTTCATTGAATGTTACCGAAGCCTCCGATTCAGGAGTTAAGATGCCATTCGAAGGAGAAGGCAAGCCCATGGATTGAGGGGTTTTCATGTCTTTTATTACAGTGATAATTGGTGTTTCGTTGTACACGTCGCCGGCACATACGGTACGGGCTCTGAACTGATACACCTGATCCGGTTCATCCTTCATCGGGAACTTATACGTAAGACTCACATCATTACTTCCTATTTGAATAGCCCCTGCCGACGGATTCATGATTGTGCTGTTAAGTACAAACTCTTTCGCCAGTTTCCAGTTTAATTCATTCACGCCTTTGTATTGCAGTCTGATTCCACCAAAATTCTTATAGTTTTTGTCGAAATCCTTCAATATCACTGTTAAGTCGCTTCCTGTTTCAGTATTTACAATCCTGTCCTCTATCTGCATAGTGATATCACTACACGATGGAACAAAATAAGCAGATATATCGGCATATGCCATGATATCACTCTGGCAGGGTGAAGCGAAAATCAAGCGAATATTTTCGTATTCCAGGTCATCCGAACTGCCTTGCGTTAACCGAATGGTTTTACGCATTGCATTTTTAGGATCAACTAAGAATAATCGTGGTTCAACGAGTGGAGTTCCATCAATTGTAATTACAGCACCACGTGCATTTGTCGTCGGATCAACAGACAATTGATACCAACAAGCCATATCTGCAGGAGATAAATTCTTAAGATCAAGATCAAAAGTTGCCTGTTTTCCACTGGCTACTCCAGTAACCCGGGGAACAAGTACATCAATTCCCGGCTTTTCAATTTGTACAGTAGGCGTACTCAACGCTACCGGCTGACCTATTGCATTTGTGTAATAAAGTGTAGAATCACCCTTTTCGTACGGGCAAGATGATAAACCTCCCCGTGTCACAAAAATAGGACCTCCTTCTTGTTCTACATTCGTTACTTCGTAGCTTGTAATTTCTCTGTTTCCGTTTATATCTGCAGTAGGAATTACCGTGTGCGATTTTGGTGTGAATACATCCACCGAATAATAATTACCTGCATCTCCATCTTCTAAAGTATAACTATAGGTAATGGTATTTTCGGTTGCAATTGCGGAACTTTTTTCTTCACCACCCCCTGCACTCACTTCATTTTCTAAGCTGAAGCCAAACTCATTAATTGTCAATCCGGCATTTGCAACTCCGACAACCTGTAAATCCCATGCTACTTCGTTCGTATTTTCACAACTTGAGGTCCGGGTGATGGATTTGGTCAATACTGTACCTGCATCAAAAGAATAGTTTTTGGAATCGTATGTAATGGTACTATTGTAGCCCGCCGGATTTTTACCCTGAGCCCGTAGTTTCTCCATTTCATTCCGACGAATAATATTCTCCCACTGATTAATCTGATTCGAATAAAAGAGAACTGAATCAATATACACCTTAGTAATAGTGATTGGTTTAACCCACTTGTAGGTTCCTTTTTTACCAAAGTCCGGATCGGAAGGCGATAGAGTTGTAAGATACTTCGAACCAGTGCCCCTGGTGTATACCGACGTGTCAGCAACAGTTTTCAGTATCGAGGCTCTCATACTTTGCAAATTCGGTATCAATCGTGTAACTATGTGATTTTGAGTATATCTAAAAGAGGTAGAATCACTCATTGGAACAAATATATAGCTTTCATTCTGAACAAAATCGAGGGTTGTTCCATTCGGGATGAAGCCTAATTGCTTGCATTTTGCAAAACCAATATTAGATGAGTTGGCAATATACACATCTCCATTGGCACCTACAAAGTCAGGGGAAGCTGATGTGCTGATCGATTCAGACATTGAAAAAGATTCTGTTCTTGATGTTCCGTCAGCTCCCGAAACACTCTGTTCTATACCGCCACCAATATCCAGTTTGTTCGATGTTTTAACGGTTGTTGCAACTCCTATACCCGTTACCAAGGTGACATCGCCCCCTAAATTGGCTATAAATTTATGACCCGAAGATTCACTGCCAATCCCTTTATACGAAACCGTATTGGTAGTGGTCGATCCTTTTTCCAGGGTTGCATAACTATTCGATCCGGGAGGGTCGCGCAACACAGCGATCACTTTGTCGGGGCCCTTGGTTATAAAATCAACTCCACCTAACGGAACGGCACCTATCACAACACCACGAATACCAACAGCATCTCCGATTTTCCAGGGAAAAGAGCCACCATTGTATTGCACAGAGGCTGTCATGCCCTTTGTAAATGGAGTAACCAGGTTAGGGAGGTCTGCAGTAAAACTGTAATTATAAACACCGATAGAATCCAACACATAATCAGTTGCTGCTGTAATGGAACTTATTTTATTTTCAATATTAATTTGTGCCCCACTGAGTGGAACCTTGTCAATTGCACCGGTGACAGGATGTCTATATTCTTCGTATGCATTTACCTGAAAATTGTAGATATTTCCCTGCGTAAATACCGGGAATCCGGAAGTATATACAGGTGTTTCATTCTGTTTTGTTAGCAAGGATATTGTTTTATTATTCCTATCGTTGTTGGGATCCACATAATTATAAATTGTATCGCCAAAAGCGGGCCAGTCATATCTCGTATCTTTTATTTTAAACACAGGTACTGGTGCTTTGTAGGTCAGGTCCAATCGTTGATGATAGTTGCAGGAATCAATTTTAGTAACCGATTTCCCATCTACTGTTATTTTTCCTGCATGAATAGTGTCCACCATAGTTATCATAGGAACCATATCGATAGCAGGCTGGTTTTCCAGCTTAAAGGCAGATTTGTCTTTATCCTGTGTCCGTACATCAATCACCGACATCGGAATTGGGGGTACCTGAAC
>JANJXE010000196.1 GCA_024709185.1 Paludibacter sp. | reverse complement strand
TCTCGTGTTCATGATGGCTGTGTGAATCATGCACATGTTTTCCGTCGTTATTCACATTTGTGTGTTCCATTTTTTTTCATATTTAAACAGGGGGAAATATCCAAACGGGATATTCCCCCCTAACCAAAAAAATCTATTGCATTAATTAATTTCTGTATTTGCAACATTCGGGCAAGGCATTGTACGCTGCCTGGTCGGCCTTAAACTTGTCGGTGTCGTGACCGGCTTTGGCTACGGCCTTTGCAATGTTGTCGGGCGATGTTTTCTCGGGATCGTAATTCAAATGCAATACTTGTTTCTCCATCTCCCAGCTTGCAAATGAAACGCCTTCCACTTCCTTCGCCGCTTTTTCAATGCGGTCCTTGCACATTTCACATTTTCCATTCACATTGAGCATGGCATGTTCTTCGTGGGCACCACCGGCTGTCATGTGATCCGTTTCGTTGTGTTGGGTGCCCGTTTCCATGTGTTCCATTTCATTATCTGGTGCTGAATTGTTCTTGCCGGATGATCCTGAGTTGCAGGCAATGAATAAGAGTGTACTCAGTGCGAATGTTGCTAAAATTGTTGTTTTCATCTTTGTTACAGTTTAAAATTTTAATAATTTGATTGTTAACCTCTGTATTTGCAGCAAGCAGGCAATGCATCGTATGTTGCCTTGTCTGCCTTATATTTATCGGTATCATGTCCTGCTTTGGCAATGGCTTTGGCAACAGCATCTGCCGATGTCTTTACCGGATCAAAATTGAGATGCAACTGTTTTGTCTTGATGTCCCAACTTGCAGAAGTGACACCACTGACAGATTTTGCTGCTTTCTCAATGCGATCCTTGCACATCTCGCACAAACCCTGCACCGCCAGCATCGCATGCTCACTGCCCGAAGCCGCGGCTTGCATGTTGTGACCCTCATGTCCCGTGGGGGGTGCTGTACTTGCAGGAGTTGTTCCATTCATCGAATGTCCCTCATGTCCTGTTACGGCCCGGCCCGCTTCATCGTTCATCATGCTGCGTTTTCCGGCCAGCTGGGCACTCGCATCGACGGTAAAGGCGCCATTGGTCACAATCTCATCACCATCGTTGATGCCGGACAGTACCACGTACGCGTCGCCGAGTGACGGGCCCAGCTCTATTTCCCGGAGCAGGAACGAGGGCGTTTCTGTATCAGGTTGTTTCACATAGACAATAGAACGCTTTCCAGTCCAGAGAATGGCCGACTTAGGAATAACAACCTCATTGTTATATTGTTTAAGCGGCGCATCGATAAGGGCATTGGCATACATCTCGGGCTTCAGTTCCATACCCGGGTTGGCTGTTTCCACGCGCACTTTGGCGGTACGTGTGGCAGGATCCAGAATGGGATTGATAAAGGATATCCTTCCCGAAAAAGTTTTACCCGGAAGCGACTGAAGTGTGTATTCCAGCCGATCGCCCACCTTTAGAAAAGGAAGGTCGGACTCGTACGCATCGAAAATAGCCCATACCCGTGATAAGTCGGCTATATTGAACAATATGGTGCCGGTATTCACGTAATCTCCCTGGTTTACATTTTTTGAAATTACAATACCGCTTGAGGTAGCAACAACATCTATCAGCGGTGAGACTTCACCCGACTGTTCGATGCGAGCGATCTGTTCATCGGTGAGCTTCCATAAACGTAGTTTTTCTCTTACCGCCTGTACCAGAGCGGGTTGTAAATCTTTCATTTTTGCAGCTTCAATGAGCTCCTGCTGGGCATTTAGCAGCTCAGGAGAGTAGATGGTAGCGAGAGGTTGTCCTCGGCGTACGCTTTCACCGGTAAAGGTGACAAACAGCTTTTCGATGCGCCCACTTACGTGAGAGGTCTGCGATTGAGAGAGACGTTCGTCCACCTGAATGGTGCCATAAAGTTGGACCTCCTTCACCGGATTCTGTCTGCTCACGATGGTCGTTTGTACGTTGGCGAGTGCAGCCGCTTCAACAGATAACTGAATAGCATTCGGATCGATAGCCGCATCGCCCGAGCCGGTAGTTTGTAGTGGAATCAGATCCATCCCACAAATGGGGCAGTCACCCGGTTCTTCCATCCTTATCTGTGGGTGCATGGAGCAGGTCCAGATGGTTGGTTCAGCTCCATGGTCATGTGCCTCTTCAATTGCTGTTTGACTTGACGATTGTTTTTGGTTGTTTCCGGAGAAAATAAGCCAGCCAAGAAACAAGCCGGTCAGCAGGATCAATCCATACCTGAAATAGGGATGCTTGCCAATCTCTTTAATTTTATTTTTATCCATAATGATGATGTTTTTTTTAATTGTTTGAACTGTTGAAAGAATGCAATTTTTGGATAGAGGCCACCTTTGTGTTGTATTCAGCGAGTGCCTCGGCCTGCCGCAACTGGTAGTCGAGCAGCTGTCGCTGCACCTGAATCACGTTGGTGAGGTCGCTTTTTGCCGTTACAAACTCCTGTACAACCAGCTGATAGGTAACACGAGCCAGTTGTTCCTGCTTTTGGTAAAGTGTGGCCTTTCGCTCTGCATTGTCGAGCTGCTGTTTCAATTTGAACAGGTCGGATTGAAGTATATTCAACGTGTTATTGTACTTTTCCCGGGCCGATTGCCACATAAAGCGGCTCTCCCGCTGTTGTGCTCCGTATTTATTCCGATATAAGGGGAGGGTGATGGAAAACATGGGCATCACCATATCCATACCGGTCATTTCGGGTGCCATGCCCTGATCCATCTGCGCTGTCTTGCTTTCGCCAATCAGCATGTATTGCAATCCGATCCCGAACATGGGATAACTCATTTTCAAGTCCATCTCTCTCTTTGCGCGGTATGCCAGTTCTTCTTCTTTCAGCATTCCCAACATGGGGTTTTGATTTTCTATTTCACGCATAGAAGAAGCTTTGTCGAAGAGATAGTCTACTTTCACGATAGAATCGGGCACCACTACCTCAAAATCGACCGAACGGTTCAGCAACGCGTTAAATCTGGCTTTTTCAGCTGCAATATCCGACAAGAGACTCTCAACGTTGTTTTCTATTTCAACCATTTCCAGTTGCACACGGAGTACATCCGACATACCCGGGGCAGTACTGCCCATACCCGAAGACATACTGCCTCCTGAACTGCTCATGCCGGACATCGAGGAAGAGGAGGTGCCGGAAGAAGTTGTGGATCCTCCCATCGAACCCATCCCAGACATGCCACCGCCGGTTGGTGATGAGTTGCTGCTTTTTGTTGCCGGAGAAGGAGCAGGTACTGAATAACCCGAAGAAGAACCGCTGTATGGCGATGATACCTTGCGAATGGCCA
>JANJXE010000176.1 GCA_024709185.1 Paludibacter sp. | reverse complement strand
ATCATTCCATTTCGGAACGATACAAACTCAGCTACTGGCGCGAAGGCAACAATGAAGTCGATTTTATTCTGGAAAAAGGGAATAAAGTCATTGGACTTGAAGTAAAAAGCGGTATGAAACCGGAAAATGCAGGTATGCAGGTTTTTGCCGATAAGTTCCATCCCGAAAAGGTTTTACTGATTGGAACCGGAGGCATACCCTTCGAAGAGTTTCTGAAGATCAACCCAAAAGAATTGTTTTAACAATCGCACGCAAATCTTCGGGCAGTTTATTCAGTGTAAAGGTTGTAAAATCTATCTTTTCTGATGCAGGATGAATCTTTCCGGCAGGCACACCCTTCATCCCGTAAAACGCTTCGGCAATGCCCCCCGTAATGCAGGCCAGCGTATCGCTGTCACCTCCCAGCGATACCGCCAGTCGAATGGCCGATTCAAAATCAGTACTGTCGAGAAAAGCGATGATGGCCTCCGGAACCGTTTCGCGGCAACTTTCGTTGAAATGATAGCCGGGCCTGATTGTGTCACAGGTACGCGAGAGATCGTATCCGTAGCACTCTTCCACATATACTTTTATTTGATTTTTGGAAGCACCCTTTCGCGCCAGGAAAATAGCTGCTGCAGTAGCTTGGGCTCCTTTGATGCCTTCGGGATGATTGTGGGTGATTTCGGCAGAGCGCCTCGCCACTTCCAGAGTTTCTTCCAGCGTATCGAAAGCCCACCCCACAGCCGCCACCCGCATGGCCGAACCATTGCCCCAGCTGTTGTAAGGTTCCGACCGTTGACTGCCGGCCCAGGAATTAAACCGCGCCCCATAGCCCCCCATCGGATACGGATAGCGTAGCACATACTCTTTCAGCTTCACCACCAGAGCTTCCTTCGAAAGCTCCCCGCCCAACAGCCAATCCGCCACCGCAATGGTTAAAATAGAATCATCGGTGAAAGTCATCGATGGATGATACAACTCAAAATCAGTGGTTTTGATGTTGTTGAATTCGTAAATGGAACCAGTGATATCACCCAAAATTGCGCCTAACATAGGTAGATATTTTTAAAGATAAAACAAGATTACCGCACATGGAATTGTTCTGTTTAGTATTCAACACACTTTTAATAAAGCTTTTTCACAAACGCCCAGAACAACTCCTCAACGTTGCACAGAATGCCCAATTATTGCTCCAATAATGCTCAATTTGCCCAATTCTCAGGGAGTTGACCTTCATTCCAAATTCTTATTCTGTTATCATAAACTTAAATCTGAACAGACGTACAACCTGCATAAACCTTGTGTGCAATTGCATGTAAAAGTGCTTCAATTCCCTGGTCAACTTATTCAGCGTATAGCCTGTAAAGTATATACTTTCCGAAAAAGAATAAATAATTCCGTAAGGCAAACCCCTCGCTTCATTCTTTGATTATCTCCATATCTTCTAAGTCAATAATAAACGAATGTATTTCAACCTCAAACCACTCCTGAAACATCTTATAAGTTCTTTTTGCCGGCCAGTCATTTTCGTCGGTATGCCAATCGTTTAACTCGTTAAGAAATATCTTATCGAAATTGCGTTTAATCCAACGTTCGATGATTTCGTTATTATCTCTTTCCCTAATCAGATACACGGTACCTTCCTCCTTTGCAAGCACTGGGCTTTGAGGATACAGAGCATTAATCCAATCGTAAAGGGGCTGCTTTGGCTTCACCACAATAGCATTGCGGTTAATGGATTCGTAAAAGAATGGAATTTGAATAGGCATAATGGATTAGTTTTACAAGTTTCACTGTGATTCGTTTTGAAAAGTAGTAAGGATACTTTTGAATTAAACTTATACTGTTGTCAAGGAATCCTTGACAACTAAAATACTTACGACCATTTTTTTCTTAAAACAAGATTTAATTTTAACTGATGTTCTGAATTGCATTTTCAAAAGGCAAGTCAAATAGTGAATGCAAATATCAATCATCAATTGGACTAAAGATCATCCTAAGTTTGGGCTCAGTGTTAGACGTTTGTAAAATCAAATTTCGTCAATACCAATACTTTTGAAATAATTGTAAGTGGGGTCATAGTATTCTTTATTTCGGGTTGAATCTTCTGCATTTCCTTCTGGGATAACTATCACCATTCCTTGACGAGCTCTTGTTAGTAATACTCGATAAGCATTAATCAAATATCGCTTGCGTTCTTCTTTGTTGATATTTAGCCATTTACTCCCATTAAAAGAATAGGTTTTCCAACCTGTTTCAGAAAATCGAAGGTCTCCATCCCATGTAACACAGGCCCAATCTAATTCAAGACCCTGAACCTGAAATTCAGTGGCAACATCTTCCAAAAAACTTGATGAACGAACATCTGATTTATCACTAAGAAACCAATGAACTGGATCGGTTTGAACTCTCACATCAATTGCCAATGGTTTAAGTCGATATGCTTGAGATGAAACAACAATTCCATACCGTTCGGTTCCTCGTGCATGTGACTTAAGCCATTGCTTTGCTTTATTAATATCACGTGTAATCACCAAAGGATATTTTCTTTTAAGTTGACTGTAAATTTCGTTAGCTTCCTGTTTATCAAAGTCTAAGATGTGCTTAATAAGTTTTGAAACATTCTCAGCTCGATACGAACGTAAGCTTACAGACAAATGTAAATCAGGATTAAAAATTACGGAACCTTTTTGCTGAAGAGATTCAATAGCATCCATCGTATTGTACTCTGTATCAACTAAATTAGGAGATATTCGAGTTTCCCAATTAAGAAATTGATTTTCAATTGCCATTAGCCATTCGGAAATTCCGGCTTCTCCTGTATTTATCTCCTGTCCTCCCCCAACTAAACAAATGACAACAGCCCAATCTTGATGCCTATCCAAACAAGAAATAAGAAACTCAGGTTCCGAATATTGGAAATCGACAATCCCCTTTTTTTGTTGCATGAACTTTACCGTTTGGTCCTTAGTCCATGCCCTTTGCGCTTCATCAAAAATGGCAACATGATCATAGGGAGCTTTTTGATCACGAATATATTCATCTCGATAATGGTGAATGATCTGGATGAAAGCTTTTACACTTTCTTTAATTTCCTTTTTTGTAACCTTATTTCCTAATTCTTTTTCAGTAAAATACCGATCTCTTGTTAGCGCTTCTTGTAATATGTCAACAAGCGGTTTATTTCCAGAGAGGAAAACACTCTTGTTACCATGTTCGTGATCTAAATGTTCTGTAGCTACTTTAAGTCCCACGAGAGTTTTTCCAGCGCCAGGTACTCCAGTTACAAAACAAATGACTTTCTTGTGGTTTTCTTTAGCATAGCTAATTGTATCCGAAATGTACTTTGATGTGCTTTTAAGATTTATTGCACCAGCATCATTTCTAGTTATATTTTCAACATTATGATTTTTATAAAGTGATAGAGCTGCTTCAATAATCGTTGGTGTTGGAGAATAACTTCCTGATATATATGCATCTGATGCAATCGTTTCGGTACTACTAAAATAATGTATTGTCCTTTTTATAACCAGTTGCAAATCTTTCTTTCCTGTTTTAAGTGGCAAGGAAAGATTATCATCGTGTACTGTAAAAACAATATCATAAACACTGCTTATAGCTTCTGTAGCAACCAAAATTGGTATTAACAACGCAGTATGGCTCGGCTCGTGGAAATTCTTTAGATCCAACGCATAATCCCAAACTTGCTCAATGTGTTCGTTACGAAACTCAGTTTCACCAACTTTAAACTCAACAACAAAAACAATATTCTGGATAATTAAGATACAATCCACCCGCTTACCCATTCGAGGAATTGAAAATTCAAAAAAGATACTGCCTTCAAGATCAACAAGGGCACTTTTTAAAATATGTATTTGATTGATCCATGCAAATCGCTCTGTATTGATATGGCCATAAAAGTTATTCTTGGTAATTTCACCTAAAATAAGGTCTTCATCTTTCTGAAGAAAATTAACAATAGAGTCGCAATAATAATAATTAAGCATACTGATTTATGAGTTATTTATTTGCTGACATCTAAGATGTAACAGTCAATCTTCTGAGGATGTACACATTAGATACTTTACTAGTTTCATTTTACTTCTCACTCTTTTACTGACGTGCACCTTGAAAATACTTCCAAATTATGTGACAAACATATATTGCACAACACTTTTGAGAGTTTCAAGAATCCAATTATTTATACAATTCTAAATATTACCGAACAGGTATCCACACTTACAAGGACTTGCTTTGTTGAATTGCACAAATGTACAAACAAATATTTAAAATAACACTACGAAAATCAACGATCAGGTTGTCCAGGATAATGTATAAAAAACGATTGACGTTTATTAAAATCACTCGGATCATCTTCTTTTCACTGGTTTTCTTCTCCCCGACCCTCGGGTCCATTTCCTTTTGAAAAATTGTTCTGTTTCTAGGCTCGGGTACATCTTCTTTTTTCAAATTCTCTTCTCCCGACTCCTGATTGATTACAATCTGAAAAAAGGAAATGGATCCGAGGGTCGGGGATAACTCAACCCGATAAATTGTAATGATCCGATTGTCGGATGATGTCCCGACGTCCAATTGTAATCTTCCGGACAGTGGGAAATAAAAAATCAGATATTCATCCCGCTTTCAATATTCTTCGCTAAATCGCTTATCAAACGGGCCATCGGGGCTCCGTCTATCACATCATGATCTATCAGTATTGACATGTTCAGGATTTCCCGTATCTCTATTCTATCATCAACTACACAGGGCTTTTTAATTATCGAACTTATTCCAAAACAAACCGGATGTACTGATATAGGTATAAACCAACCATTTACTTTCCCCATCATTCCAACAGTGGTAAATGCTACATTCCCCATTTTGGTAAAGGCGATTCTTGGACGTTTTAGTATAAACTTCCAGAAATATCTTCGGAGAAATCCGGGAAGAACATAGTAAATCCGTTCGTATTTTTCAGTTTTCTTCTGAAGGACAATCTCATTATCAGTAAACTCCTTGTTTTTCGCCTCCGAAATTTGCTTTGTTATGGATGCAACACTGGCTTCATGTGCTTTTTCTATTATCAATGGAAGTGGCACCTTTGTACCTTGAATCTCTTTTTCTACAACAATTGAGACATTGACATCGTCAAAAATGATTAATTTGTTTTTGCCATTCAGGAACGAGGCTGCTGCTTCATACTTCTTTATTGTTGACGCAACGACACTGATTAGCCAGGCATTAAAGGAAATCTTTTCTGAATGTGTTTTGTTGTATTCCCTGATCTTCATTCTGCTCAATGTCACATCAAATTCCAGCAGGCCGGTTATGTGATGTTTCTGTTTTCCAATATCACATACATCAATGGTAGCAATGCGCGAATCAGGAAATCCGGTTATTTTATAATTTGTCATGGTTAGTTAGATATCGTTATTTTGTCAATCACATTCGTTTCCGTTGAAGCTGCAAATATACTTACAACTAACCCTTCTGCAAGTAATTTCTTCATTAAAATTCAATCCCCCCGAAATCTCTTTATAAAACCTCCTCAACCTTCATTCATGTATCAAAATTACACGACGATGCAACAAATTTGACATTCTTTGCTGTTTTCTCACTCTATTTTTGCATCGTGATTCTTTTCCGGAAATCAGGACACGTAAAACAAAACAAAATGAAAACATGCTCTACTCTAAACACAATCAGTCAAAACCGATCTCCCGGGCAAATCTTTGCCTATGCGAGTCGTAATACTGAACTTTGTATTACTTTTATCAGGAAAAACAGACAAATCTAATTAAACACAGATGAAAAAAAACGAAAAAAACATCTCATGGAAGTATTTGTTCCTCTCGGGGATATTGTTTTTTGCTTCCTCCGTATTTTCGCAAAGCAGGGTCGTTAACGGATTGGTTACTTCGGCCGAGGATGGCGAACCTTTAATAGGGGTTTCTATTCAACTTAAAGGATCAAAAATGGGTACCATCACCGATTTGGATGGTCGATACACTTTAAATGCGGATAATAATGCTACGTTGGTGTTCTCGATGGTGGGAATGAAAACGATGGAAGTGGCTACCGGTAACCGCACTACTATTAATGTTGCGTTGGAATCGGATGCCCTGTTACTCGAACAGGTGATTGTTACCGGATATACCTCGCAGAAAAAGGCAGACCTTACAGGTGCCGTAACGGTGGTGGACGTGGATGACATCAAAAAATCGGCAGAAAACAACCCCATCAAAGCCCTTCAGGGACGTGTGGCCGGTATGACTGTGTCGGCCGATGGTAATCCTAGTGGATCGGCCAGCATTCGCATCCGCGGGATTGGCACGCTCAACAACAACGATCCGCTGTTTATTATCGATGGAGTGCCCACCAAGGCCGGTATGCACGAACTGAATCCGAACGACATCGAAAGTATTCAGGTATTGAAGGATGCTGCGGCTGCCAGTATCTACGGTTCGAGAGCTGGTAACGGGGTTATCATTATTACCACCCGTCAGGGAAAAAGCGGCAAAATGCGTGTCAATTTCGATGCGAATGCAACCGCTACTTCCTATAACAACCAGTTGGATGTGCTGAATTCGAAAGAATATGGTCAGGCGATGTGGCAGGCAGCCATCAACAGTGGCAGCAACCCGAACAACAATAATATCGGCTACCGT
>JANJXE010000113.1 GCA_024709185.1 Paludibacter sp. | reverse complement strand
CCATTCCATTGGGCTCCGGCCACCAATTTTGATACATTATCTGTCCCCAAAATGCATCTCCCCATGAACATTGACCAATATCAGTGGACATTTCTGTTGGTATCTGATAAGCATCCCAACTTGGAGATAGAAGACCAACATCTGATTTGAAAGTTGTATAAACAGCTGTTAATGCTGCGTTTACGTCATTTTCTGTTTTGGGAAATGATTCCTGAGAAATGATATCATAGATTTCAGAATCAAGTGAACAAGAACTGCTACTTAATATTATTAGTAGAAACAAATGAGTAATTATCTTTTTCATATTGAAATTGTAATATTTAATTATTCATACATAATTTTGCAGAAATTTTTCAGGCAAAATTCTCATTAGTATTTTAAAAAGCTAAATCAACTCCAACAGAGAAAGTTCGAACATTAGGATATGCTGCAACATACACATCTGTTTCCGGGTCAATTCCTTTATACTTTGTAATTTTAAATGGATTTTGAACATCTAAATAGATTCTGGCATTTTGAAATACTTTGCCGATGAGCGTAGGTGATAATTTGTAAGCCAGTGTAATGTTTTTACATCTAAGAAAAGACCCATCCTGAAGGAGATAATCTCCAAATCCAAACGAACTATTAATTAACGATGGTTGGGTGCTACTCGTATTGTCATGCCTCCATGAATTCATTAAACTCGTTGGTCCGCCTTGCTCCTGGCCAAGTTGATGATTTATTCCGATATAAGAATTGGGATCAATCAATAACCTGTTAAAATAACCGTAAAAGTAAATATTGAGGTCAAAGTTCTTCCATATAATGGTATTATTAAAACCCAACATAAAACCCGGATCTGCATTTCCATAATTAACAATGTCAGCTTCGTCGAGTACTCCATCTGGTTGACCGGAATATATAAACTTTCCATTTTCATCAACCATTCTATTGCCATTTGTATCTTTCTGATATCCGTTCATATCAAGTAATTTAACCTGACCGGGCACTGCTGCTGGCATATAATCAGGCACTTGACCAGGTTGAATCAATCCATCGGACTTATAAAAGTAATTGTTGCGAATATAATCAGTGCTGGATTGATAAATTGCCGGTGTCCATGTTGGTGCACGTTCAAGCCATCTATCACGATACAATGAAAAAGTAAGTGTTGAATTCCAGGTTAAATCTTTTTCTTGAATATTGACCGTATTTAAAGTTAATTCAAATCCCTTACTTTGAGTTTTACCTATGTTATCCGCAATAGTAGTGATTTCATTATAGGTTGGTAGATTACGTGAACTTAGCAGACCATCAATAATTTTGCTAAAATACTCAACCGAGCCATTAATTCGATGATTAAAAAACCCAAAATCAAGGCCGATATTAAGCTCGGTTGAAGTTTCCCAACTCAAATTTGGATTTTCCAGTTGAGAAGCATAAACTCCGGTATTAACTTTATCACCAAACTGGAAATTCTGACCAGTTCTGTAAGCTGCCAAAGCGTTATATCCAATGTTAGCATTTCCAGTTGATCCATAACTAATTCTTAACTTAAGATTAGAAAGAGTCGGCTTTAAAATTTCCATAAAATCTTCTTCAGTAATTCGCCATCCAACAGCCATTGAAGGGAAATATCCCCATTTTTTGTTTCTGGCAAATTTTGAAGAACCATCAGCACGCATTGTCGTAGTAAAAAGATAACGATCACTGATACTTAAATTTAGGCGACCAAAATAGGATGCCATACTTTCAACACCTCCTGATGAAAAAACAGTTGGTTTTTTAGCTTCACCAGATGCGAGATTATACCAAAGAAAACTATCAAGAAGAAAATCACTGTTTGTAGCTCCAAAACCATTTATTTCAAAACGTTGAAACTCATATCCGGCCATTGCCGAAAAGCTATGCTTTTCAACTAATTTTGTATTGTATGTAGCTACTACATTTGTAAGTAAATCAAGACGTTCATTTGTACTTATCGATGCTTTTCCGCTCTCTTTTGCTCCATAAAGAGTAGTTTTAGGCAAGTACGTAGTTCGTTTCCCCGTATTTCGATCGACACCTACACTTCCACGAATGCTTAATCCGGTAAAAGGAGTAATTTCGGCATACGTGTTAGCAAGAATTCTTTCCATAATACTCTGGTCGGTAATTTGAAGTAAAGATACAGGGTTAGGCAAATAGGGTTGCGTAGAACTTAACGAATAATTCCCTTCTTCGTCATACAAAGGAAGAAATGTTGGAAAGGTAAGTGCTGAGCGAATAATTCCGGATAATTCATTTCCGCTACCTCCTAATTGAGAATTTGTATTAAGAATTCTACTTGCTGTAGCACTCATTCCAAACTTAATATATTTGTTGATCTGTTGATCCAGATTTACCCGTCCGGTAAAACGTTCGAGACCGGAATTTTTAATTACTCCATCTTGATTGAAATAATTTAACGAAACCAAATATTGATTTAATTTTGAACCGCCGCTAAGACTAATATTATGTTGTGAAATCAATCCATTTCTGGTAATCAAATCATACCAATTTGTATTTGCCTGTGGATTTGCTATTTGATCAGCACTAAATGTTGGTGTAAACATTTTATTAATTTCATCTTCACTCTTTATTAATGTGCCATAAGGATAGAATTTATTTTGCATTATATAATTTTCTTTTCTATACATATTTATTGTGCTCATTAAATCTGACGCAGATAAAATATCGTAATTGTCTGCAATTATTTGTCCGGAATAACTTCCATT
>JANJXE010000104.1 GCA_024709185.1 Paludibacter sp. | reverse complement strand
AGACGATCGAAATACCCTTTGTTGAAGTTTTCCTTTTTACCTCCCAGCAGTAAGGCTGTATCTTCTTTGTCTTTCGGTAAAATAATTTTCACATTCAATAAGTCGTAGAAAGGTGAAAGCACCCAACCCATTTCTGACAAGAACATAGAATAGTTTTTCAAGTGCATATCGTTGTTCCCAATGATATAATTGAATACCGTAGATTCAAAAAAACGCAACTTGTCTAACAAGGTGTTTGCGGATAATTCGCCTATGGTTTTTCCCAGTGATTCCATGGTGCCCTTGTATTTATCAGCCAGTTCGAGAATTTGCAGAAAATCGATCATGTGATTTTTAGAGCCGTCCGGATTGCGATCAATGCGTTTGGTGATGAAACATAATTCGCCAGACGCTAAACGAATCATGTTTACCGGAACAATGTCAATTTTAAATAATTCAGCCAATTTCATGGAGAGGTGCTCGTTTTCGGGCATCTGCAGATAATCAGGATTTTGCGGTTTTAAAATGTAATTTCCTTCTAATGCATCCATTATCGTCAACCTCCCATGATGCCCGTTCTCCAATTCTGTTCTAATCCACCCCAATGACAGTTTTGGCTGAACTCCCGGAACCGCAATAGAAAGTTCTGCGGCTTCTTTCGCCAGTTTTTCCATCTCTGATAAACGATAGGGTAAAATTGGAGCATGGGTAGTTCCAAAAAACATTTTTATGCACTTTGGGTGATAGTCAACCTGATTTTCATCTAACTCCTTATAACAAGACAGGCATTTACTCATTTGCTACAGGATTTACAGGGTGAACACTAACAGCACCGATTGCATTTTGACAACAAGCAAGCAAAAGACCCATTCGATCATTTTTGTTGATTTTCCAGCTTTCAGCAGCTATATTCAGCAGCCAACCTTCAGGTATCAGACCATCAAAAAAAGGAAACAGTCTTTTACTCCTGTATGGCCTTGTTGATACTGGCATTTGAAAGGTGACGAACTGGTTTGGGTAGGTTTGGGCATACTCTTCGTCATAGACAAAGAGATATTCTCCATTATCCAACTCTGTTAACAGGCCGGCCCTTGTGTTGTTGTAGTTAACTATTCCTTGTCGCATCTTTCTCATTAATCGGACCTATAACATGGCCAAACATTTGTAGCACCTGGTTGACTTTTGACAAACTGAGGTTTTCTTTGCCTTGTTCAATCTTTCGAATAACTGTAAGCGCAACCCCCGCCTTTTCAGCAAATTCTTCCTGGGTTAGGCCTGATTGCTTCCTTTTGGTTTTTACAAAGTCTGATAATTCACTCATGGTATATGTATTTGCATGCAAAAATAGCAAAAATAGTGATACTATATGTAATAGCGTATAAAATATTCTTTTCACTTGTTGTTATATGCGATTAGATATAGTTTTTCAATATCATTGTATTTTTTAAGATTCCCACCCGCACCTGATTCTCAGTTGCTGTCCCGGCAATTACTTGTAGGATGTACACCGATGCCCGACTTTTTGTTAAGAAAACTCTAAAATTTGTAAATCTGAATTAGCAATATTGTAAATACGACACATGTCATACATTGTTTCATTTTAATTTTGTGGACTCTGTAAGTGTCTGTAACCGAACTATATTCAAAAATAGAAATCGTATGAAACGAGCATTTAACTACATCACATCCAAGGTTAGGGTGATGTTGGCATGCGAGTTCCATACGACCATTAAAAAATCAATTAATATCGTATGAAAACACTATCCGATTCATGTAATCTGCTCCGCATGAGCAGTTTGATTTTAGTATTCTTATTGGTTTTTTCGTTGGAAGTACAAGCTGGTGCTGATTCGTACTTCTCACCAACGAACAGGGATCAGTTGAATGTTACAGTACCCTCGGGTGCTAACGGGTATAATTATGTTGACTTCAGAATTTTTTCTCATACGTCGACTCCCTATTCCGACAGGATGAATTATATCACCTTGTCCTATCAGGATGCTCAGGGTGCGTATGTACAATTTATGGCCTACGGAATGGCGAATTTTGACGCCAATAACAGCAATCCTTTCTCGTCCACAAATTTTGGAAATAGTGCATCTACAGGTGTTGTTAACTATTTAGGTTTTGTAAACGGTTCAAATACCGATTTGAGATACTTGAACTTTCGATGGTACTATCCCTCGAGTCTGGGTGGTAAAACAGTTAAATTTCAAACTAACTGGAAATGGGAGCTGGATTGGTGGTGTTGTAGTAAATGGAGTTCCGGGATTGATTATAGTTTAAGCATTGCCTTGCCCGCTTATAATCCGGCACAGTTAACCAATCCGGTACTAAAAACAATTGACGGCTCAGCAGATGGCAAATGGTTTAATATGGCATGGGACAGTTATGATGCTTCATTGGGAAACACTACCCTGGAATTATACAGCGATAATACCTACACCACTAAAAAATTTACCAGCGGTACCGCAACAGGTGCCGGAGGATCGGTAAATATGGCATTAGGCGCCCTGAATAAAGTAAATACGGTGTATCCACGACTTGTTTTTACAATAGGTAGTGGAAATGGGTATAAAGTCTACACTAAAAACATGAATCCGGTAAATGTGGCGGGATTTCCTAACCCTGTACTGGGCACGTGTAGCTTCGACCCTTGTACAAAAACGACTGCCTTAAACTGGTCGTATGCAAATCCGTCGCAAATTGATGCAAACTCCAAAGTGTATATTTATCGTAAACTGAACGATGGGACGAACTCAATTTATACGCTTCTTACACCCAGTGGCTTAGGAATGAATGTTGTCTCATACACCGATACTGATCCGGCCCTGGCATGGGATAAAAAATATACCTATATTATCAGAACGATTCCCAATATTCTAAACGCCACTTCGGTAAATTTTACGAAAACGGATGCTCATTCCTATTTACCCGAATTGTTGGTAAAAACCGATATATCAACTTCTCGTCTGACTATCGATTTTAGCAGCTTTACTGCCGTGGGCAATATTGCTGTAGTTGCACCTGCAAAAGCGGCTAACGCCGAAATAAGCTGGAAAATGACCTGGTGTACAAATAATCCGGCAAATATTACCATTCGACGTATCAATCTGATTAATTCGCTCGACGTAAAAGATTTTGTTGTGGCACGAAATTCGCTGAAATATGTCGATTATACAGCGGTTAATGCAGTGCCCTACCGATACCAGTTACAACTGGATAATAATGGAAGAATAGATACCAGTGAATGGAGGGATGTTAAAATTGTTGATAAAGTTAAATTTGTTAGTTTGACTACTTCAAAAGGAGTCTTAAACGACCGTATCAGGTTGTCGTGGGAAATAGACAAACCACTTCTGAATGATAAATTTGTTATTTACAGAAAGATATACGACAACGGGTCAAAAGTATTTAATTATGAAATGGTGGCCGAAAAGCAATCGTCTAATAAAATTGAAAACTGGGAAGACCTGTCTGTGTCTCCGGGAATTTTATATCAATATCAGGTTAAATCTTACTATCAGCCAGCAACAGGAGATGCCGTGGAAGTGCTTACTGCCGATTCGGTGGGCTTAGGTTTTAGTCAGCCTATAGGCACTATAAGTGGAAATATTGTGTATGGTGCAGGTACAGCAGTCGGAGGAGTAAATGTTTCTGTTGAAAATCAGGATATGGAACAGAAGCTGTATAAAAGTATCGGGTTTAACAAACAGGGAACTCAATTTGGCGGTATTGCAAAGTTAAAAGTAGCAAAGCATGGGTGTATTGCCAACGGATTTACCTGGCAAGCCTGGTTGAAACCATCGAATAGAACTCAGGTCAATGCGTTTATTTATGAGATGAGGAATGAGTATTCAATACGTCTGGATGGAAATGCCATAAAGGTGTATGTACATGATAATTCGGTAACGACTCCTCTTATTACCACTAATATTGGAAGTATATCAGGGGATCAGTTCTTTCATTTTTCAGTAAGCTATAACAAAGCAAGTCAATCCCTGAAAACGTCGTTGAATGGAGTTGCAACAGATAGTGTTAAGTTGTCTGCCGCTTATACTTGTAAAAATACTATCACTGCAGAAGCTAAATTAGCTTCACCATACCTTTCGAACCATGCTAATTTCGTAGGAAATATTGATGAGATGCGTTTGTGGAACAGAGCGCTGACGAATGCAGAAATCAGAGCAAACTACGATCGCTATCTTGCAGGGACAGAGCTGGATTTGATCGGTTACTGGCAAATGGACGAAGGAATCTCCAGCTTTATCTTTGATAAATCGAACATTAGTAGAAGTTACAATGAGAATCATATTTCATTGGTTGGAGCTACCACTTCCGATGTCGTGCCTACTTTAGATCAATTGTCGATTAAAACAACTACCGATAGTAATGGTAATTATATAATTCAGGGAGTTCCCTACAAAGGAAATGGCTCAACCTACCAGGTGGTGCCGGCATTGGGAACACATGTCTTTGAACCGGCCAAACAATTAATATTCATTGGAGGTACCAGCTCTGAAGTTCAGAGCAAAATCAGTTTCAAAGATATATCTTCGTTTAAAATCAGTGGAACTATCTTCTATGAAAATACAAATTATCCGGTCGAAGGTGTCGAGTTTTTAGTGGATGGTGTTACATGTACACGGGATAATGTAGTGTTACTTTCGGATGCCAACGGCCATTACGAAATTGACGTACCAATAGGGGAGCATAAAATTTCCTTGCGAAAACATGGTCATATTTTTGCCGATGCCGATCCGGATGCTACATTAAAACTGGATACAAAGTATAACTTCAATGTAAATAAAAGCAATATCAATTTTAAGGACCTTACCAAAGTAACCCTTGCAGGCCGGGTTGTTGGAGGAGCAGTGCAGGCTGCCAAACCGGTAGGATTCAACCGAAGTAATGCAAATATCGGCCAGGCAAAAGTAACTATCCAGCCCAAACTGAAAGATATTTATCAATTGAATTACACCTCTGCCGATACGCTTTCGCTTGTTAGTGGCAATTTAAAAGTTAAAAGCAGTGCAAAAATAGCAA
>JANJXE010000090.1 GCA_024709185.1 Paludibacter sp. | reverse complement strand
GTAAGAAACAATTAACGAGCTTACCGCCACTCCGTGAGCTCCACCAAGTAAAAAGAAAGTGCCCGGATGCAGGTAGGTGTCTGCCATTCCCATTACAAGCGAAAGCCACACCATCCAGAAAAAGCTGTGCAGGAAAGCTTTCCAGAGTGCAAAAACCTGTTGTTTAATCAATCGTAAACCAAGAACCAAAGCAAAAAATACGATAGCAAAAGCGCCTAATCCGAAGCCCCGATGAATAAGGTAATGTGCTGATAAAGCTCCTACAAAGGAAGTAAGGTTTTGTATTTCGCCCCGGGCCTGGTGTACTTCTGAAAAAGTCATCTCCATATGGCTCTGATCTTCAGCACCGGTGAAAAAGTAAGAGAACATTCCGGCAGCAAGGACTGCCGTTATCATAAGTACGATCAATCCGAGCACTAAATGCAGGATTTCGCTACGGAGAAACTGAATGGTTCGGGTCATAAAACCAGGTTCCTCGTGTTTTGGTGTGGTCTTTCGGGATGCAGGCTTTTTAGGTGCCTCCACTTCTAAAGGAATGGTCTTCGTCTCTTTTTTGGGCTCGTTGATCGTACGTACCGGTTTTCTGGGTGCCATATATATATTCAATGTAGTAAATGCAAAGGTAATATTTTTTATGCGATTTCCATATCGCCGGACGAATCGTATATTGATAAAATTAATAGGTTTATAGTTTCTATCTGTTTGTTTGACAACCTGTTTTGCAATACTTTTGCATCAGAATCAAAATTAAAAACAGTAATTATAAATTTAAAAATTAAAACGTATGTCACAGATTGGAAAACAGATTGTAGATTTTAAAGTTCAGGCTTTCGTAAACAATGGTTTTAAAGAAGTTACAAAACAGGATGTGTTAGGCAAATGGTCGGTGTTTTTCTTTTATCCTGCCGATTTTACTTTTTTATGCCCGACTGAGTTGGAAGATCTCGCCGATAAATATACTGAATTTCAGGAAGCTGGTGTAGAAGTGTATGGTGTGTCCTGCGATACTCATTTTGTACACAAAGCATGGCACGATACTTCTGCTGCAATCAAAAAAGTAAAATATCCCTTGCTGGCCGATCCGACAGGAGTTTTGGCCCGTGGTTTTGATGTAATGATTGAAGAAGCCGGTTTGGCTGAACGTGGTACTTTCGTAGTGAATCCTAAAGGTGAAATTGTATCGTACGAAGTGGTTGCCGGAAATATCGGTCGTAATGCAGATGAGCTGTTCCGTCGCATTCAGGCGCTTCAGTTTGTAGATAGCCATCCGTCGGAAGTTTGTCCGGCAAAATGGAAAAAAGGAGGCGAAACCCTGAAACCAAGCATCGACCTTGTAGGAAAGATTTGATTTTAGTTAACAAGCAAGGGAGAAGCTTAGCGGTTTCTCCCTTTTTTTACACATTAGATTATGTTGGATCAATCGTTTAAAGACCAGATTACAGGTCTGTTTGCATCGTTACAATCGGCCTATGAATTTCAGATTGAAGTAGCTCCCGATCATTCTTCTCGTGAAGAACTGGTTGAACTGCTCAGTGATGTTGCTTCCTGTTCACCGAAACTTAGTTACACAGTAACCGATGCTCCCGGCTTACAATTTCGGATTGCCAAAGATGGAGTTCCATCGTCATTTGTTTTCAGAGCTGTTCCCAACGGGCATGAGTTTACTTCGCTGCTGTTGGCGATTCTGAATCAGGAAGGTATTGGTAAAAATCTGCCCGATGAGGCGCTCACCCGAAAGATTAAAGCGCTTCGCGGTCCGGTTCTCATAAAATCGTATATTTCGCTTACCTGTACCAATTGTCCGGATGTGGTGCAGGCGCTCAATGCAATTTCGATACTAAATCCGATGGTCGAGCACGAGATTATCGACGGAGGAATTAACGAACAGGAAGTGGAACTGCTGAAAATTCAGGCGGTACCCACTGTATTTGTGAATGGTACCGTAGCGCATGTGGGTCGTGCTTCGCTGGGCGAACTGGTAGAGAAGATTGAGGAGAAATGCGGTGTGGATACTGAAGCAATGGAAGTCGAACAAAAGGAATACGATGTGGTAGTGGCAGGTGGTGGCCCGGCAGGTGTTGCGGCAGCTATTTATGCTGTGCGTAAAGGCTTTAAAGTGGCCATCGTAGCAGAGCATATCGGGGGTCAGGTAAGTGAAACTACAGGTATCGAAAACCTGATTTCTGTTCCGATGACCAATGGTACCCAGTTGGCTGCCGATATGATGAAACATTTGCACGAATATCCTGTGGATGTGCTGGTTAATCGCAAAGTGGTTTCAGTGTCGGTGGTCGATGGTTATAAGCACATCAGTACATCATTGGGAGAGACTTTTGTCACACCGATTTTTATTATTGCAACCGGTGCAAGTTGGCGACGACTAAATGTACCGGGTGAAGCTGAACATATTGGTTCCGGAGTAGCATTTTGTACCCACTGCGATGGTCCGTTCTACAAAGGTAAAAAAGTAGCTGTCATCGGAGGTGGAAATTCCGGGTTGGAAGCAGCCATCGATTTATCGGCTATTGCCTCTGAAGTCACAGTGCTCGAATTTCTTCCGGATCTGAAGGGCGATCAGGTATTGCAAAATAAACTGGCAACACTGTCCAATGTAAAGGTTCTTACGAATGTTCAAACGCTTGAAGTAAAAGGAGCAGAGGGTAAAGTAAATGGTCTGCGTTACAAAAATCGTTCAACTGATGAAGAAACCGACCTGAATGTTGAAGGGATTTTTGTACAGATTGGACTGAAGCCCAACAGTTCAGTTTTTCAGGATCTCGTAGAAGTGAATCGTTTTGGAGAGATTGTGATCGACAGTCATTGCCGTACCCGCGTTCCGGGAATTTATGCGGCCGGAGATGTTACTACAGTTCCCTTCAAACAAATTGTAATTGCCATGGGCGAAGGATCTAAAGCTGCTCTTTCAGCCTTTGAGGATTCCATC
>JANJXE010000035.1 GCA_024709185.1 Paludibacter sp. | reverse complement strand
GGATGGAAACTTCTCCTGGAGTCCGCTTTTTACCTACCAGGGATTCCGTTATGCCGAAATTTCGGGAATTGATTATCTCCCTGAATTAACTGACTTTACAGGCAAAGTGAACTATGATGAAATGGAAACGATTGGCAGTTTTGAAACTTCCGATAGCCTTCTGAATCGAATTTATAAAAATGCGTATTGGGGAATTAAAGGCAATTACCGCAGTTTCCCGACCGATTGTCCGCAACGTGACGAGCGTATGCCCTGGCTGGGTGACCGTGCAACAGGATGTTTTGGTGAAAGTTTTATGTTTGAGAACACCCTGTTGTATGAAAAATGGGTTCAGGACATTGAGGATAGTCAACGTGAAACCGGAAGTTTACCCGATGTAGCTCCTAATTATTGGCAGTTCTACAGCGATAATGTAACCTGGCCATCGGCATTTATTCATACCGTGAACATGCTTTACGAACAACGTGGAGATATCCATGCCGTGAAGAAGCATTATCCTTCCATGAAAAAATGGATGCTGTATATGAAAACCAATTACATGAAGAATTATCTGATCGAAAAGGATGTATACGGTGATTGGTGTATGCCTCCCGAAAGGCTTGATTTAATTCACTCGCAGGATCCTGCCCGAAAAACTGATGGAACTTTGTTGGCTACCAGTTTCTATTATCAGTTGTTAAATATACTGGTTAAGTTTGCTGAAGTAACAGATAATCAAGAGGATAAAAAGATGTACAGTGAATTAGCTGTTGAAATTAAGAAAGCGTACAATGAAAAATTTCTGAACACTGCTACCGGATACTATTCTAATAATACGGTTACAGCCAATTTGGTTTCTCTAATGCAAAATCTGGTGCCCGATGACTATCAATCCCGGGTTTTTAATCACATCGTTGCTAAGACTGAAGGAGAATTTAATTCACATGTTGGTGTGGGTTTAATCGGTATTCAGTTTTTAATGAGAGGGTTAACCAAATTCGATAGAGGTGATTTGGCGTACCGGATTGCTACCAACAAGACCTATCCGAGCTGGGGCTATATGATTGAAAATAATGCTACCACCATTTGGGAATTATGGAATGGTATTACAGCCGATCCTGCCATGAATTCAGGAAATCATGTGATGTTGTTGGGCGATTTAATGGCTTGGTTCTACGAGGATCTTGCAGGTATTAAAACGGATAAGTCGGCTGTAGGATTTAAAAAGATTATCATGAAGCCCATCTTTCCCACAGGTCTCAGTTTTGTAAAAGCATCGACACGATCACCCTATGGAGTTATAAAAAGTGAATGGAATAAAAGTGACAAATCCCTTGATTGGAAAATTGAAATTCCGGCTAATAGTAGCGCTGATGTTTGGATAAATGCGTCCTCGCTCGATAAGATTACATGTAACCAACGAAGTGTTAAGTCCATTAAACATATCAGGTTAATGGAGAGCATAAATGATATGATTCGATTGGAAGTGCCTTCTGGCAGTTATCATTTTATAGTGGAAAACTAAATGAATCAACTTCGTATATACAGAATTACTACACTGGTTGTGGTGTTTATGGTTTTTTCTACTGTAGATATGGTAGCGAAAGCCCATAATCCGGTCGTGCTTAACGATAGGTTGGAATCCGGGTTCCGGGTTCCTTCCGATTCGATACAAACCTCTGTGTATTGGTATTGGATTTCGGACAACATATCGGAGAAGGGCGTTGTTAAGGACTTGCAAGCGATGAAAAAGGCTGGAATCAACCGGGCCTTCATCGGAAATATTGGACTGGAGGATGTCCCTTATGGAAAGGTCAAGATGCTGAGCGAGGAATGGTGGAAAATACTTCATACTGCCTTGCGGACTGCAACCGAACTTAATATTGACATTGGTATTTTCAATTCACCGGGCTGGAGTCAGTCCGGAGGTCCGTGGGTTAAGGCTGAAAATGCCATGCGGTATATCCATTCATCGGAAACGAGGGTAAAGGGGCCCGGAAAGTTTACGCAACAACTGGAACGCCCGGCGGCATTATTTCAGGATGTAAAAGTGGTAGCATATCCAGCACCTGCCGGTTACAACCATGTAGTGAACACTGGAATTTCCTCTGTTGAATCATTTCCGGTACTAACAGAGCTTGAAAAGTTAATCGATGGAAATATTGAAACAGAGCTTTCACTCCCTGTTTCTGCGACAATTACTTTTGATTTTAAATTACAACAAGCGTTTACTGCACGAAGCCTTTCTATTACAACTGCCAAAGTACCCACCACAGCTACTGTTGTTTTTCAGGCTAAAAAAGGTTCCTCAACAGAATTTGAAACCATTGCAGAGCATGCTGTCGATCGTTCCAATCCTAATTTGCATGTGGGATTTGTACCCTATGCACCAGTGACCATTTCGTTCCCTGCGTATACAGCAACTCATTTCCGGTTACTTGTAAAGAATGCATCCCCGGGGGCAGGCTTTTCAGAAATTGAAATTTCAGCTTCACCTCGTGTAGAGCGATACAGCGAGAAATCGCTGGCAAAAATGCATCAAACACCACTTCCTTATTGGCATGAATACCAGTGGCCCGTTCAGCCTGAACCGGATGATATCAATACCGTTTTGGACAGTAGTAAAATGGTGGATTTATCAGCCAATCTCTCTCCTGAGGGTATGCTCAACTGGGATGTCCCTGAAGGTGATTGGATCATTTTTCGTTCAGGCATGACTCCAACCGGAGTTGTAAATAGTCCTGCTTCTCCCGAAGCAACGGGTTATGAGGTAGATAAAATGAACCGTCAACATGTCGAAAAGCATTTCTACGGACATATTGGAGAGATACTCAGGAGAATCCCCGCAGCCGACCGTCGATCATTTAAAGTGGTGGTTGCCGATAGTTATGAGACCGGAAGTCAAAATTTTACAGATGATTTTGCTGAAGATTTCAAGGCTGAATATGGTTATGATCTGTTTCATTACTTGCCTGTATTTCAAGGCAAAGTAGTGAATAGTCAGGCCGAATCCGATCGTTTTTTGTGGGATGTACGACGCCTTGTAGCCGACAAGGTTTCTTATGAGTATGTTGGAGCCCTGAAAGAAGTAGCCAATAAGAACGGGTTAACGCTTTGGCTTGAAAATTACGGACATTGGGGTTTTCCGGGCGAATTTCTGCAATACGGAGGACAGTCGGATGAAATAGCCGGTGAGTTCTGGAGTGAAGGTGATTTGGGAAATATTGAAAATCGTGCAGCGTCGTCGGCGGGGCATATTTATGGAATCAATAAAATTTCGGCAGAATCGTTTACCTGCGGAGGAGCTGCCTTTAGTCGCTATCCGGCCACCATCAAGCAACGTGGAGATCGCTTTTTTGCAGAAGGTATCAACAATACTTTACTGCATGTATATATTTCACAACCTTACGAGAATAAAACCCCGGGTGTAAATGCTCCCTTCGGAAACGAATTTAACCGCAAAAACACATGGTTTGCTCATCTGGATGTATTTGTTGACTATCTGAAACGTACAAATTTCATGTTGCAACAGGGACTAAATGTGGCGGATGTGGCTTATTTTATCGGCGAAGATGCTCCAAAAATGACTGGTATCATCAATCCTACTCTTCCGGTCGGCTACCAGTTCGATTATATGAATGCTGAAGTGATTGAGAAGTATATGACTGTCAAAAATGGATTGATCACTTTACCTCATGGTACACAATACCGTATGTTGGTTTTACCTCAACTCGAAACCATGCGTCCTGAGTTGTTACGAAAAATTTATTCGTTGGTACTTCAGGGAGCTGTCGTTTTAGGTCCGGCTCCAAAAAGATCTCCCAGTTTACAAAACCAACCTCGGGCTGATCAGGAACTGGCCGATTTGGTGAGGCAATTATGGGGAGAGGTTGATGTAGAGAAAGTCACTAAGCGAAAGGTGGGTATGGGGATGATTATGAATGGTATAGACTTAAAGGATGCCCTGCAGCTACTTCAGTGTATTCCTGATTGTCAACTCCCTTCAGATAATACAATTCACTATGCACACCGGGTTACGCCCGAAGCTGATATATATTTTCTGACAAATCAAACCAATGAGACGCGGATAGTAAGTCCTGAATTCAGAGTCGCTAACCGAATCCCTGAAATATGGGAGGCCACTACCGGAAATATTCGCCCTCTAAGAGCATACACTTTTCATGCGACAGCCACGGCAGTACCACTAAAGTTAGCGCCCAACGAAAGTGTATTTATTGTATTTCGTAAGCCAGAAACACGCAATGGAAAGACAAGTCTGGTCGACAACTATCCCGAACCAGTAAATACTATCGAAGTTTCTAAACCCTGGTCGGTGCAGTTTGAGCAGGAAAGTCGTGGCCCTTTGCATGCAGTAAAATTTCAATCACTGACCGACTGGTCGACTTCTGCAAACGATAGTATAAAATACTATTCAGGCATTGCTACTTACAGCAATCAATTCACACTTAAAAAGCGAAATAAACAGCAAAGGGTAAGTATCAGCCTTGGAAGTGTGATGGCGATGGCAAAGGTATATATCAATGAACAGTATGCCGGTGGACTTTGGACTGCGCCGTTTGAAGCGGATATCACCTCTTATATAAAAAAGGGAACAAATACCCTGAGAATCGAAGTGGTCAATACCTGGGTTAACCGCCTCATCGGGGATTTGCGATTACCTATTGAACAACGAAAAACCTGGCTCCCGGTAAATCCTTATACCGCCGATAGCCCGTTGCAACCTTCCGGATTGTTAGGTCCTGTCACTATAGTAATCCGGGAGAATTAAACCAGAGATATAAGTTAAAACAAGGCATTAAATCAAAATAATCAGCAATGAGAAACAAAAAATCGATTAGAATTATACAAAGCGTCTGTGTTGTACTTGCTTTATTAACCAGTAGAGGGTTACAAGCAGAGGTCCCGGCTTTCGACAGCGATAAACCTCAACATACCTTCATCACCAGTTATGCTCAAACCTTCAGCGGAGCATGGGATGCCACAATATTTTACGGACAATGGGAAGCAATGATTCCCGGAATGTTCAACGCCGCAGATATAGCTTCAGGATATTTACAGTATGTTTGGCCCGAAAAACGTATCCTGTATTCGAAGCTCAACTATTCAGATCCCTATACGTTCACCGTCGACCTGGACTATGCTTCGGGCAGCAGTCGTGCTGGTGTAGTGATACGTGCTGTAGCTACAAATATTGTGAATTCCGAGTACTTACAGGCTCCTGTAAGCGATCCAGGTTTTAATCGTGAAGGCATTGCGTTCTATCCAACCGAAGATGGATTGGCAATGAATATTCAATTCTCCGGAGTGGAAAACGGATCATTAACGCCTGTTAAACGGTTTACAGTTCCCAAACCGGCAGGTGTTACAAGTCTTCGAAACCGGGGTGTACTATCCATTGAAGATTTCGGAACAACCATTTATGTTTACTACAACGGTGCCCGGTTTGTTCGCATCAATCTTTCCGGTAAAACAGGAAGCATTTATACCTCAGGAGTAGTATATAATTCTGATATGCAATCGGTTGGTTCCTTTGAAGGAATGGAGGTGCTCGAGACTGGAAAAGTGTCGGTATGTCAACGCGATGCAGCCCTCAGATTGTACAGTGCTGAAATTAAAGTACCGCAGGTGGTAGCGGCCGATTTTGATTCAGGAAAGCCTCAAATCAATTATACCTCCGAATATTATCAGGAATTCAATCCTTCTGCAGGTTGGAATCAGGAGAAATTTTATGCTCAATGGAATGCCCAGGAACCCGGTGTTTTCACGGAAGAAGATATTAGCTCCGGCTACCTCCAGTTTATATGGATGAAAAAGAGAATTATTTATTCTAAAGGTGTTTATGTAGCTCCTTATAAGATGCAGGTAGAAACCGATTATGCAGACGGAAGCAGTAGGGGTGGAGTGGTAATCAGAGCTTTCACGTCCAATCTCTATGATGTGGAATACCTGCAGGAACCTCCTTTTGATCCGGGATTTAACAGGGAAGGAATTGCCTTTTATCCCTCTGAAAACGGTTTATCGATGAATGTTCAGTTCTCAGGAACTGAAAAAGGCCGTACTACCACTTCTGTTACTACCATCGCTGTTCCCAAGCCTCAGGGTATAACCAGTTTTCGAACCAAAGGTATACTTCGGGTAGAGGATTTTGATACTGCTATCTATGTTTACTACAATGATTTACCATTATCCAAAATCGTTTTGGAGGGTAAAATCGGACAGAAATATACCTCTGGTAAAGTGTACAATGCAGCAATGCAGCAGGTCGGTGTTTTCTCAGGAATGGAAATTGAGACGATAGGGAAGGTGGCTGTTGCACAGCGTGATGCAGCCCTTCGGTTGTATAATGTTCGCATCAATTACAGAGAGCTTCAGTCTCAAAAGCTTCAGTTTGCTGCTGTTGGAAGTAAAATGACTACAGATCCCGCTTTTGAAGTTAGCGCGACTGCGAGCTCCGGATTGCCGGTTGTATTTCGACTTGTTTCGGGGCCGGCAACTCTGAACAATAATATTATTACCCTGAACGGTACACCCGGACTGGTGACCATTGCTGCCAATCAATCCGGTAATTCTGAATTTTATCCGGCACCTGAGGCGAAGCATACCTTTTATGTACGCAATCCCCTGGCCGACAATGTGTCGTCGACCAGTCAGCAGTATGTCGACAACTGGGTTGCAACCGATGCATTAGGCCGCACCTTGCCCACTTTTGATTTAGCTGGCCCCAAAAAGCAAAACAGGAAGGTTGGAGTTTTCTACTATGTCTGGAACGGATATCAGGGAGATAAAGTATACGATATTACCAAAATTCTGAAAGCGTATCCCATGGATCCGCTGGGTTCATCCAATCCATTATGGGGAAGTTATGGCGTTTTCCATTTCTGGGGTGAGCCTGAGAATGGGTACTACCGATCCGAAGATCCGTGGGTGATCCGCCGCGATCTTCACATGCTGAGCAATGCACAGGTCGACTTTATCTATATCGATGCAACCAATGCCTATACCTATCTCGAAACGGTGAAGGTGTTGTGTCAACTTTCAATGCAAATGCGCTCTGAGGGCATTAATACACCCGAGATAGTTTTCACAACTGCCACTAAAAGTGGTCATACGATGAATGCTCTTTACGATGAATTTTATTCAAATTCGCTTTTCGATTCTCTTTGGTTCAGATGGCAAAATAAACCACTAATTTTAGGAAATATAAACGATCCGGAGCTGCGACCGGAAGTGAAAGATTTTTTCACTATTAAATATTCCTGGGCATGGACCGATACAGCAACGGAGCCCAATCACTGGCAATGGGTGGATACCTATCCCCAGGATTATGGTTGGAGTACCGATCCATCTATTCCCGAGCAAATTGTAGTTTCAGTAGCGCAACATCCCGATTCCGATACGGGATCAAGCTATAGCAAGGGAGCTTCACCGGCAGTCAATGAGGATTATCTCACAGAATTTACCGGTAGGGGATTCCATTTTGACGAACAATGGTCGAGAGCACTGCAGGTGGATCCTCCGGTGGTGATGGTAACACAGTGGAACGAATGGATAGCGCAGCGTTTCATTTGGAACAAGGGAGACAGCAGGTATGCGGGAAGACCCATTAAAGATGGAGACACCTATTTTATCGATGCGTTTAGTCAGGAGTTTAACCGCGATATGGCACCCATGAAAGGCGGTCATACTGATAACTATTACTATCAACTGATTTCAAATATTCGAAAATACAAAGGCATGGCAGCACCTCAGGAATTTTCAACTCCGGCTACTATAGCTATTGATGGAAATTTTGGTGAGTGGTATTCGGTGTTGCCCCTATTCCGTGATCCGATAGGTGATACCATGCACCGCAACTATATCGGTTACGATTCGACGGTAGTTTATACCAATTCGACGGGTAGAAACGATATAGTAGAATCGAGAGCAACTTACGATACAAGCAATCTTTACTTTTATGTAAAAACTGCAGGAGTACTCTCCTCCTATAATGATCCGAACTGGATGTTGTTGTTTATCGATGCTGACCGTATGAAAGGAACCGGATGGGAAGGATATGATTATGTGGTGAATTCTCGGGTTGTGTCTTCTACTCTGACGACTATTAAAAAATGGGACGGGACAGCATGGACAAATGAAATCACTGTTCCTTACCGCGTCGTTGGAAATGAGATGGAGTTATGTTTTCCACGGGAACTGCTGATGCAGGGTAACCATGCTCCTGAATTTTATTTCCACTGGGCCGATAATCCTCAGCATTTAAACGATATCAGCAGTTTCTTCACTGATGGAGAATCAGCTCCCGATCGCAGATTCAACTATAATTTTAGTACATCTAATGTTGAGAATAAGCAGCAAACATCCTATAAGCCATCAGAAATTCCGGGAGTTGTGGAATTTGAAGACTTTGACAATGGCGGAGCCGGAATTGCGTATGTCGATGCCACCTTTGATAATTCAGGAGGGCATTACCGGACGAATGAAGCTGTGGATATTGAGCAGAAAGATGCCAGCGGGTTCAATGTTACGTCAGTTTATTCGAATGAATGGGTTGAATATACTGTAAACGTAAAAATAATTGGTACAGTGACAGCAACCATCCATTATGCTGCAGCTGGTTCTGAAAACGAAGCGACACTCTTTGTCAACGACAAGCCGATAAGCGAGATTATTCGATTTCCATCATCGGGAGGTTTGGCTACCTGGGCAACGCAACAAGTCGATTTACAGTTGACAGCCGGACAACATCAGCTTAAATTCTTCATCAATAAGGCATCCGGAGATTTTAAACTGGATAAAATTGTATTTACAGAAAAATCGGTTGTATATCCGGGCACCGGAACCGGGTTGTCGAAAAGTATCTGGAAAGCGACTGCTGGCGGTCGGGTATGGTTTAACGATTCGATTTGTTCAGGCATTGATCCCGTAATCGACTTTAGTTGGGGCGATACCAGTCCTGGATGTGAAGTCAGCAATGATTTCTGGAATATGCGCTGGCGGGGATTTATCCAGCCACTGTATTCGGAGACTTACACTTTTTACCTGACAGTTAACGATATGGGCCGGGTTTGGATTAACAATCAATTGGTCGTGGATGGATGGTATGCAAGCAGTAGTGGGCAAACCATTACCGGTACTGTTGAGCTTGTAGCAGGTCAGAAATTTCCTGTAAGGGTCGATTTTGCTGAAAAGGCAGGAGATGCAAGGGTAAAGCTGGAGTGGAGCAGCGAATCTACTCCCCGTGAAGTGGTTCCACAACGTCAATTGTATCCGGTAGGTTCCGAAAGTGGACTTTCGGAGGTGGATGTTGTTTCTGTTCAGGTATATCCCAATCCTGCCCGCGACAATATTCAGATTAATACGGGAGTACATGAAGCCAATAAGGTTTCAATCGTTGATTTA
>JANJXE010000009.1 GCA_024709185.1 Paludibacter sp. | reverse complement strand
ACATGCATCCAACGGAGTGGTGTGGCTCGACGATGTTATGTTGCGGTGGGGAAGTACCGATTATTATTCAGGAGGAATGCCCTGGCAGGCTGCTCAACAAAATACCAACGAGATTGTAAAAAAGATGGCGGATAACCGATGGACATCGCTATTTGCTCCCCGCACCTATCTGGAAGCTCTCACCAATCCATCTCTTAAAGATTTTAGCTATACGCCTTCCGATAAACAAACAGGTTCAGGTTCTTTATCCATTCTCCGGACTACTCCTGCAGCTAATTCCCTGGTTTCCGATCTGGCAAAAACGATTCTTAAAGAACAGGAACTGGGAAAAGACCTGCATACCGATGCGTTACTGCTTCAGTTTACTGTACGAACCCCGGGCGAACAATCATTTTCTGAACTGAGTATGGAAAAGGAAGATATGTACCTGCGGCTCGATAATGCTTTACAGGATCTGATTACTACTGCCGAATCGATAGCTGGTGCCGGAAAGGTGCTGTATATTCTGTATGGCTCTCAAAGCGATACACGTTCACCATCGGAGCTGAAGAAGTTTAATTTTCATGCAGGATACTATAATTCCTACCGATCGATGGCCTTACTGAATTCCTATCTGATGGCACTTTACGGTCAGGAAAAATGGGTAAAAGCCTATTATGGAAGGCATATTTACCTCAATAGAAAATTAATTGAAGAAAAAGGTCATAATTTCTCAGCTTTTCAGCAGGTGGTCGCCGATTTTGTATCGGAGTTCGAAGGGGTACAATCGGCCTTGCCATTGCATCAGATTCTTCATCTTCCGGTGAATCCGGATACTGAAATGGCCCGTCTGCGTAATTCGGTTCACCGTAAAACGGCCGGCGATGTGGTTATATTATTACAACCAGGCTGGCTCGAAACTGATGAGCAGAATCGTCCGGTAGGTGAATCGGGTTCTTTGAATACGCATTTTCCGGTGTATATTTCAGGTTGGAAAATTGCGCCACAAGTAGTGCGTGAACCTCATACCCTGAATGATATTGCACCCACACTTTCTTCCATCCTGCAGATCCCATCTCCAAATGCAACTGTAGGAAAAGAAATACAGATTAAGTTAAACGAATAAGATATGTACAATTTCGATGAAGAAATAGATCGCCATGGTACCGATGCCGTAAAGGTGGAACGATGTAAGGCATTGTTCGGAACTACTGATGTTATACCACTATGGGTGGCTGATATGGATTTTCGTACCCCGGATTTCATTCTCGATACCATTCGTCGCCGAATCGAACATCCGATTCTTGGCTATTCGGTACCCCCCGCAAACTTTAACGAATCCTTTGTAAAATGGGTTTTCGATCATCATCAGTGGAACCTGAAGGTTACTGAAGTGGGCTTTGTGCCGGGTATAGTCCCCGCCTTATCGTTTGCTGTTCAGTGCTATACCAATCCCGGTGATGAGGTTATCATTCAACCTCCTGTGTATTATCCGTTCTTTAATGTGATTCGCAACAACGAACGCGTTGTGGTGACGAATCCACTGAAAGAAAAGGATGGGAAGTTTTTGATGGACTTTGATGATTTTGAATCAAAAATAACTTCTCGCACGAAGATGTTTATTCTTTGTAATCCACATAATCCCGGGGGGAAAGTATGGACGGAAGAAACGCTGCGCCGGGTGGATGAGATATGCACACGGCATAATATTTTGGTGGTATCGGATGAAGTACATGCCGATATGGTGCATCGTGGTTACAGGCATCTGCCCTATGCAACCGTTTCTGAAACTGCTAACCGGGGTTCAGTTACGTTTATGGCTCCTACCAAGGTGTTCAATATGCCAGGTATAGTATCTTCGTCCTACATAATTCAAAATCCTGAGCTGAGGGCTACATTTGCTCATTTTCTGGAAGCTGCAGAGATGAACACTGGCAACCTGTTTGCTTATCTCACTACAGTGGCTTGCTACGAAGAGGGAGAAGAGTGGCGCCTGGCTATGCTTGATTATGTACAGGGTAATATCCGGTATGTGGTTGAGTATCTGAAAAAAAATATTCCGCAAATCAAGCCCATGATACCGGAAGCTTCTTTTCTTATCTGGCTCGATTGCCGGGAGTTGGGCATGGAAACAGATGATTTGCATCGTTTCTTTGCTTTTAAGGCAGGTTTGGGATTAAATAAAGGTACTGTGTTTGGCGAAGGGGGTGAATACCATTTGCGAATGAATGTTGCCTGTCCGCGGTCTGTTTTGGAGAGGGCTATGCGCCAGTTGGGCAGCGCTTTACAGAATTTGTAAAGTTTTAAATTGAAAATCAATTATTACCGTATGAAACGAGCATGTAACTACTTCGTATCCAAGGTTGTGGTAATATTGGCATGCGAGTTCCATACGACCATAAAAAAAACAATCATTACCGTATGAAAGTACGTATAGAACCTTCCTGGGAACAGCTCCTGCAGCCTGAATTTGATCAGCCCTATTTTGAGGAGTTGACCGGATTTGTGCGTCAGGAATATGCCTCGAAACGTATTTTTCCTCCTGCCTCTCTCATTTTTAATGCCTTCGATCAATGTCCGCTCTCGTCAGTTAAAGTAGTTATTATTGGTCAGGATCCTTATCATGGTCCCGGACAGGCACACGGACTATGCTTTTCAGTGCAGCCAGGTATTGAAATACCTCCATCGCTGGTAAATATCTTCAAAGAAATTGAACAGGATTTAGGGATCCCTAAACCTTCGAATGGCGATTTGACCCGCTGGGCCCGACAGGGTGTATTGTTGTTGAATGCTACGCTCACCGTGGAAGCTCATCAGGCAGGGTCGCATCAGGGAAAAGGATGGGAACGATTTACCGATGCAGTAATCAGCCGGCTATCGGCACATAAAAAAAATCTGGTATTTATGCTGTGGGGTTCGTATGCGCAAAAAAAAGGAGCGGTTATTAATGCTGAAGAGCATTTAATCCTGAAAGCTGTACATCCTTCTCCCTTGTCGGCCTACCGCGGTTTTCTGGGATGCGGGCATTTTTCGGCAGCGAACAATTACCTGCAACAACACAATCAAACCCCTATCAACTGGTAAAAAACAAATTTACGTGATTAACTTTCTAATCCCCACCCATTACTCATTTATCATTAACTCATTAAACAATAAAAAATCGTGGCTCTTCAGGAATCAATTGAAAAACAGGGTAACTTCCTGTTTCGTTACCGTAGTTTTCTACCGTTAATTATCGTGCTGGCAGGCATTGTTATTTTCATTTTCGATTTACAAAATGGGCTACTGGCCGATACTGATGAATACCTTACCCTTCAAAAGATAAGTTTGGCAGTTAGTTTTTTCGGACTGGCCATTCGTATTATTGCAGTGGGACATACGCCCGCTAATACTTCCGGTAGAAATACAAAAGAGCAACTGGCCGATGAGGTAAATACCTTGGGTATCTATTCCACTGTACGTCATCCCCTGTACCTGGGCAACTTCTTTATGTGGCTGGGAACGGTGATTTTAATTGGTAACTGGTGGTTTCTGGCTGTCTTTACTTTGGCTTACTGGATTTATTACGAGCGCATCATGTATGCCGAAGAGCAGTTTTTGCGTCGGAAATTTGGGGAAGTTTACCTTAGATGGGCCAATCAAACTCCTGCATTTATCCCTTCGTTGCGCAATAAAGTTAAATCGCGCTATCCTTTCAGTTTGAAAAAGGTACTAAAAAAGGAGAAAAACGGGGTGTTTGCCATTTTTCTCCTCTTGTTTCTTTTTCATGTGTTGCGCTTGTCGGTACTTCAGTTACCTTTTCAGTACGACTGGGTTTTCTGGTCGACAGCTGTTTCGGGAATTTTTTATTTCTTGCTTAAGTTCCTTAAGAGTTACACCCGGCTTCTCGACGAAAAAGGCCGCTAACATATTCGGGAATTACTAAACTTCAACAATTCAACAGGGTATGGTTTGAATTGTTGAAGTATTTTAAAAGCTCACTGTGCAGCGCTTGACAATCTCCAGTGCAGTTGTCAGCGTATTCAAATCGGTATATAACATTCCATCCTTGCCTGAATGATGACTACGGCCAATGGGTGTCAACTCTGCCTGACGATTGCCTGAACGGGTGTCGATAGTGGCACGGTAAATCACCGCCGGCTGACTGGAGGTTTTGTATTCTTTATCGTTCGGGAATTTATCGTTGTACCAATGCTCGTTCCAGTCCCACGACTGATTAATTTCCATAAATACCTGGTAGATTCCGTCCAGTTTTTTTTCGGTGGTCAGTTGATAATCGAAAGATCCCGGAGGAGTTGCACCCGTGTAGGCATCTACTACCGGTTGCTTTGGACTGGGAAGAAAGTTTCCGAATTCGTTTTGCACTCCCCGTTGATGTCCCCAATAGGGAAGGGTTGCAGGACGCTGAATTTCACCCGATTGCCATTTGCCGGTCGAGCGGTCAACACGTCGGAAATTTCCCTTGCCAATCGATTCGGCTACATATAGCGTTTGAATATAGTTTCCTTTTTCATCCGCCAGCCAAATGGCCATCAGTGGATGATTGTGACGTCTGCCTTTCTCGAAATGAACGTTTAATGTCGTACCAGAATTGCCTTCTCCATAACCCGCAACTGTGTATATATCCTTTTTACGTTGACTGTACACTAAACTAGTGCTCACAATCAGCAGGATAGCTAAATAAATATATTGTTTCATAACTTTTGAATTTTAATCGTTGTACATGTTAAAACTTAATTATAATGCCTAAGGTGGGTAAAATGTTTCCACCCAGCATTTCAATCATCCGGAGTTGATAGCGTTCCTGTCCCTGTCCATCAAGGGTTACTACAGGTTTTCCACTCTCATCTTTAACAGTTGTATAGGCAGGGGCGCTTTCCGACTGGAAATTATATACATTTTGAACGTCGGTATAGAGGTTAAGCAGCCATTTTTTAAAATAAAATTCTTTATCGATACGCAAATCAAGCTGGTGACTGGGTTTTAACCGCAATTCATTAAAACGGTTGAAATCAAGATAAGCCTGATTGGTGATGTCGAAGGCCGATTTTAAAGTCGATAAATCTTCATCGATAGGCGTGTAAGGAGCACCACCGAGGAAACGCCACCTTCCGGCAATGTTCCAGTCGCCCGGTAACTTATACGAAGCGATGAGGTTGAGTAGCTGACGGGTATCCCACGATGAGGAAATGTATTTTTCATTTACATCGGTAAACTCACTGCGGAAAAGGGTATAGGTAGTGGTTACATTGAGATTCTTCCACTGCATAATTTTGAGCAGGAATTCCACCCCATAGGCTCTTCCTTTACCTTTGGATACAATTTCTTCATCACCAACCTGACCGTAATTGGTGCCTTTGCTGGCAATACTCAACCCCTCTTCTACAGAAAGCGGATAGTAGTTGTAGTGCTTGTAAAAACCTTCTACGGTGAGTCGGATTTTGTTTTCATTTTGGTATTCAATACCACCGATTATCTGATTCGAGATGGTGTAGCGCAGGTCTTCGTTTTGATTCACCAGCTCCTTGGTATCCACATCACGATATCCCAATGTAGTGTAGGCCGGACGCAGTGCATACCTTCCGAGATTACCGTTCAGTATCCAGTTGTCATTCAGTTCATACGAAGCCGAAAAGCGGGGTGAAAACTGATTCAGTGGATTACTCATGTTTTTATTGTAATTGTTTCCTACGAAGTTTACTCCAAACGATAATTTCAGACGTTGATCGAGGTATTCGTCGGACACCTGAGCGAAACCCTGGTAGCTGAATAAATTGATGTCGGTTTCGTATTCAAGATTACGCACAGTATTACCCAGAAAAATTTCTCTCCTGGTTTCGTTGGTATAGCGCGATAACGTAGCACCCAGTCCCCAGGAAAATTTTACCGACCCGGAAGGATAATTTTGCTCGAAACGGAATTTATTTTCAATTTCATCCGAGGTGTAATCCTGAATTTTACGCTGTGTTTCATCATTATTCAGATACTTAAAGTTTGAATTACGCAACATGTTACGACTCAGAACCCAGGTATCGAAATGGTTATCGGAGAATCGTTTGTAAACAGCACCTATTGTATAATTCCATTGCTTATAAACAGGAAGATAAGCCAACAGGTACTGCTGCGATTCGGTGGGGTTTTTAATCCCGAGGTTTAGCACCATATCATCAATGGCACCAATTCCCAGTATGGTCAACTGGTTTTTCTTATCGAAATCGAATTTATACTTCAGCTGAAAGTCGTTGTATGTAGGTAAAAAAGGCAATCCGATAAGATCAAAAAGAAATTGCAGGTACGACTGGCGGGCCGAAAGTATAAAGTTGGAACGTTCGCCCAGTGGTCCATC
>JANJXE010000006.1 GCA_024709185.1 Paludibacter sp. | reverse complement strand
ACAATTCGTCATCCTTCCCTTCATTAACATCGAGGATAATTCCAGTGCGATCAACCACAAACAAAAGGTCGGGCATAGCCGATAAAATAGATGAGATGTAATTTTTTTGGTTGGTTATTTCAATGGAGTTCAGGGTTCGTTCGGTAGTATCTACAAAAGTGACGATATTCAGATTCCCGGTTGAAACCAAACTAATTTCTACATATTTGTACGAACCATCGCTGCAACAAATACGAACTTCCGTTGGAATAAAGGATCTCCGACCACTGAAATACACCCTGAGCTCTTCTTCCCATTCTTGTTTAATTCTGTTCCGGTATTCTTCATCAGGATAGGCTAATTTCCACCAAACATCAATATTTTGAATAATCTGCTTGGAATAACCCGTGATTTGATTAAATTTTTTATTTATCGATAGTATTTGCTGATCACTATCGAGAATAACAATTCCGACCGGGGCTGATTCAATTAGTAATTTAAAATCAGATTCACTTTTTCGTAGAGCCTGTTCAACCAGAGTCCGATTGGTCACATCCCTGATAATAAACAGTATACGAACAGGATTGCCATTGTCATCCCGAATAAACTCAGCATTCACTTCTACATCAAAAACCGACTTGTCTGTCTTATAGGCTCTGTATACTGCAGCACCGGAATAGATCCCCTGGTACATTTTAATGATGGTGGACTTAGCACGATCTCTGTCTGCCTCAACTATGAATTCGATAAAGTTTCGGCCATGAAGCTCCTCCTGGCTTGTTAATCCAAACATTTCCAGCGTTTTTGGCGATGCAAACATAATCTTTCCGTTTGGGTCGACAATCGAAATGCCATCGGGAGATGCATTGATAATTGCTTTATAAAGCTGGTTACTTTCCGATAAGGATTGGTCGTTCTGACTTTTTTCTATAAACTTCCCGATACGAATGGCAATGGAACGTAGTAAACGATATTCTTCCTGAAGAAATACAGGTTTATCTGAAAGTCCGGTTTCGATGTCAACGCTAATGGAGATTTCGCCACGTACCTGACCCAATAATTCGATATTTTCGATCATCAGGTGCTTGCTTTCCCTGAAATTTGCTGTATGATAGGTAGCTCCATCAATATATAAACGAGCAGCGGTGCGTTCAGGATGTTGCCAGCCTGAAGGCAGGATGTCGACAGTCTGCTGGCAAAACTCTTCAACAGTAAGAGTTGGATTACTCATTATCTCAGAAAGCTGATAATGGCATTCCATCTCTTTAATTCTTTCATTCAACTCGTAAATGAGCTCTTCCTTCGATTTGCTGACTTCCATTATAGTGTGTTTTTCGCTAAATGTAATATTTTGCAAAACCATATAAATTTCACAAATATATACATTTTGGAATTAATCACAAAAGGTAACAATATTTTATTTCAGTATAATTGTAAATCTGTTAAATTAAATTGTCATTGACTATTACACTCTATCCCGAATATTGCTGAATTAAATTTTTATGTGTCCTACTGTATATTAAAAATGCGTAATTAGTAACCTGTTCATCCGTTCAATATTTTTTTTATTGATTTATGCAATCGTTTGCAAGTTGACAATTTGTTTTTTCTTGCCAAATATAATTATTATCTGGTTGAATACATTAACTTTACAGGGTTTTATTAACCCTTTAAATGATAATGATATATGAAAAAAATTAGTACACTTTTTCTTGTTGCTTTTGTAACAACTGGTTTTATGTATGCAGGTGGCGGTTGGGCTACCAGTGCAGTATCTATCACTAAGGATGGTGGCGCAGCCTATAAATATGTGCTGAACAACGAAGGCTGGACCGATGGCGACTGGGGTTCCAATACAGCTGTTAATAACTATGATTTCGGAACACCTACTTCACTGGTGTTAAACGGAGGTGCAGGTAATGGTTGGACTGATGATTTACCCGGGTACGATGCAACTTCGTTTGTGCTGTATTACAGGGTTTATAAAAGCGATGCAACTCCCGGCACCTGGAGTCAGATTGTATTAGACTTTCAGGCTTATAAAAGCGGTAATAATTATATTTACGACAAAATGGATGCAGCTGTTGATTTAATGGCGCTGGCAACATTGAGTGGTACCAATACCTATACACTCGAAGTGGCAATGTCGAAAAATCAATTCTACACTGGCGGAAACTGGAATTCGATGGTTCCCGGAGGTCAGGCTGTAGCTTACAGCAGTGCGGTTGCCGGTTACAAAGCTACATTTACAAAATCGATCACTACAGGTTTGACCAATGGCTCAGATAAAGCAGTTATCAATGGAAACAACGGCAGGATAGAAGCTCAGTTTGCTGGTGCAGCTACTGTAGAACTTTATTCATTGACAGGTCAGTTGCTGGTTAAAGAAGCTGTTGAAAATCAGTTTGCTATGAATGTAAATCAGGGGATTTATATGCTCCGTATTAACGGAATTACTCACAAAGTAATGGTAAGGTAAATCAGTTAAGTTTTCACATAATTATTCTATACGCATTGCAGGTGAAGTCGAATTTACCTGCAATGTTTGTTTATTGATATGCTGATGGTATAGTAAAATAAAAACAACTTCCCTCTCCGGGTTCCGATTCTACCCATATACTTCCTCCCAGGGTCTCAACATAAGCTTTTGCAATCGATAAGCCCAGTCCTGAGCCTTCGTGATTACGGGTAAACGAACTGTCTTCCTGAACAAAGCGGCCGAAAATTGCTTCCAGCTTATCGGCTTTTATGCCTTTGCCGGTATCTTTTACGTAAAACAGAAAATCGTCATTTCCCTGTTGGTTGCATCCCACTTCAATACTGCCCTTATCAGTAAATTTGATTGCATTTTTTATCAGGTTGGTCAGGATGGAATCGAGCATAGTCTTGTCTGTGAAAATGCTTTCTCTGTCAATATTCAACGTAAATTCTTTAAGCTCTATCCCTTTTTTGGTTGCCTGATGTGAAAAGAAATCGTGGTAAAATGCCATAAATAAGGGCAAATCCACTTCCTGTTTATCTACAGGGATATCACCAGATTCAATTCTCGATAATTCAATTATCGAATTGATGGTGTTCAACAGGCGTTCTCCGCTCTCGTTAACGATGTCGAGATAACTTTTACGGTCTTCTTCATTCAGATTAGGCTGGCGAAGCAGATCGAGAAATCCGATGATGCCATTCATAGGCGTACGAATCTCGTGACTGATATTAGCGAGAAAAGCCGACTTCAACCTATCACTTTCTTCAGCACGTTCCTTTGCGGCAATTAATTCCTCAACGGTTTTTTTCCTTAATATTGCATTTACCAGCATTTGGGCAAATAATTTCAGAAGCTGAAGTTCTGCCTCTGAATAGTCTCGATGTTCCCTTACTGAGTCGAAACCCACAAAACCAATGCACAGTCCTTCATTCATCATGGGAACCGTCAATGCGCTTTTAATATCTTGAGGCTCAAGAATTTCTCGTACCAGACCATGTGGTAATTCATACACATCCGGAACAATCATGGCATCACCATTTCTATGTGCACTTACCCAATCGGGCATCATGTCGAGAGGTACTGCCTGCAGGTTATCGAGTTGAGGCTTAATGCCGGTAGCACACCATTCAAAAGTATTGTTGCAAATATTCTTCTCCCAGTCGTAATCAAATGCATAAGATCTATCGGCATTTACAAATTTTCCCAGTGTCTCCAGTGATTGTTGAATGGTATCGTCCATCTTTCCAAGTGGGATATTGATAAACTCGGAAGAAATATGCATTAGAAGTTCCCGTAACCGGGACTGTTTATGTACAGCCTTCTCAAGCTTTTTTCGCTCACTGATGTCTCGCGATACTCCCTGAAGTCCTACTGGCCTACCGACATTGTCGCGCACAAAACTTACATGTACTTCAATTGGTATGGTGCTGCCATCTGATTTATAAAGTTCTGTTTCTACAATTCGTGTTCGGTTTCTATCTGCAGTTGGTTGTTTGTCGAACATTAGCTCTTCTTCCATAAATCTTCGTAATCCTGGAATCACATGCAAAGGATAACGCTGTTCAACCGATAATTGCTTATATTCTTCAACAGAAAATCCAAGCACACGTTGTACCGATGGACTGATATATATATTATTGAGTTGCATGTCCGACCGCCAAACAATATCTGTGATTTGCGAGGTGATTTGTTCCAGCCGTATCCGGTCGCGGGCCAGTTCGCGTTCATGATTCAGTCGGTCCAATAGCAAACCGGTCATATCGGCAAAAGTTTCGAGCGTTGCCTGGTTTAAGAACTGATCTTTTTTGGTAAATATCAGGGTGAAATCGCCCAACATACGACCCTGTTTCTCGGTTTTTACCACCACAAATTTTCCCAGGTTAAAAGCAGATGTAATAGTATCAATTAGTAACGAAGGTAAAACATTGCCTGTAAGTTGGTCCAATGAACTAAAAGTGGTGGTTTTTTGCTGGTCAATTTTTGCCTGCCGTTCCGGATCGTATTTCCATTTTTTATTTAGTAATTGAAAACCCAGTTTTTCCGACATCTTTTTAATAAACGGATTCATCCCTGAAAATGCCAGGGTTGAAAAAGCACGGCCATCTTCTTCGAAAATATTGATAGTGCCGTAGGGAGCTCCTGCTATTTCACATGCTTTGTCAATAATGTATTGATAATCAATGTTCTCAGGTGTATACGTCAGATAAGTTTGAGCAATATCAGCAAGTTTGTATTGGGTCGTTATATCGGTAAATATTGTAGTAAAATAACCTTTCTCGGGTGAGCTTGCCTGTATACGAAACCATTTATTAAGGGGTTCGGAAAATTGCTCAAATTCGTACTCAATACCACTCAATGCTACTTCGCCGTAACAAGCTACCCAATCAAAACTACCCTCTCTGATACCGGGTATCACTTCGCAAACTGTTTTGCCAATTATATCGGTTGCTCTCAGGCCGGTAATTTGTTCAAATGCTTTGTTTACTTCCAGAAACACATAATCAACCGGAACTCCCTTATCATCCTGGATGATGCGGTGATATGAATACCCAAAAGGGGCTATTGATAGGATGGATTTGTATTTTTTATCAGGCATATATCCTTGAACTATTGTTCGATTTTAAACGAGGGTTGATGAAAAAATCGTCTCAAAGATAATTAAATAATTGTCAATAGCTAAAGCAAAAATCTAATTTATAATCGCTAAACAATTGATGGGACAATATGTTCATAAAAATAAACAGTCGTTTCAATAATTTGAAACGACTGTTTGCTTTAAATGTTAGCGCATTTTACTTTTTCTGCCAGTAAAGATTAGCTGCAATTTTGTCTACAATTTCTGTAGCAAATCCTGCCTGTCGAACTGCTTTAAAAATGCCAGCCATATCTTCGATGGTTCCGGCCTTTAACTCTCTTATGGTGGTCGATGTTCCATCGTCAAAAGTAATCTTTACGT
>JANJXE010000462.1 GCA_024709185.1 Paludibacter sp. | reverse complement strand
CTACTAATTCTGTTCAAATTAAGTGGTAAAATTGTTCAATACTTCGTTTGTGCGTTTTTTTTGTGAATTCCTTTTACGGCTTATTACGTATATTTGCGTCAAAAAACAAAAAGGAACAACTTATGACAAACACATCTGCATCCCGTCGCGAATTTCTGCGACGCATGTCGCTACTTACTGCAACTGCCGCCTTCTCGGGACTGGCACCTCTTACTGCCGAAGCTGCCCGTAAAGTGAAACCCCGCAAAATAGCTCCTTCTGAAAAGGTAAACCTGGCCTGTATTGGTATCGGGTTCAGAGGTGGAGAAATTATCCGTGATTTATACGCAACTGGTCATTGTAATATTGTTGCTCTTTGCGATGTCGATATGGGTGCACCTCATACCGAAGCAATTTTGAAACAGTTCCCCGATGTGCCAAGATTTAACGATTTCAGGCAGATGTTTGATAAAATGGCTTCGAAAATTGATGCAGTCTCGGTAGGAACGCCCGACTTTAGCCATTTTCCTGCTACTATGCTGGCCATGTCGCTGGGTAAACATGTATATGTTGAAAAACCAATGGCACATACCTTCGAAGAAGTAAATCTGATGATGAAAGCGGCGAAGCGTTATGGCGTGGTAACTCAAATGGGAAATCAGGGTCATTCTGAAGCAAACTATTTTCAGTTTAAGGCCTGGAAAGAAGCAGGTATCATCAAGGATGTAACTGCAATTACTGCACATATGAACAATCCCCGTCGCTGGCATTCATTCGATTCCAACATGAAATCGATGCCTCCGGCGCAACCGGTTCCCTCCACCCTCGATTGGGATTCCTGGCTAAGTGCTAAACCCTATCACGATTTTAATAAAGATTATGTGAACGGACAATGGCGTTGCTGGTACGATTTCGGAATGGGTGCGCTCGGCGACTGGGGGGCACACATCATTGATACTGCTCACGAATTCCTTGAACTCGGACTTCCCACTGAAATTGATATGGTGTATGCCAACGGACATAATCCTTTCTTTTTTCCATATTCATCGACGATTCGTTTCCATTTTCCTGAACGAAAAGGAATGCCGGCTTGCGACATAACCTGGTACGATGGTCTCGATAATCTTCCTTCGGTGCCTGCCGGATATGGAAATGTGCAACTCGATCCAAGCATTCCGCCTCCTGGTAACGGACAAATCGTGCCTTCGAAACTCAATCCCGGTAAAATTATATACAGTAAAGAATTGACCTTTAAAGGAGGTTCACATGCCAGTACGCTTCAGATTATTCCGGAGGAGAAGGCCCGTGAAATGGAATCGAAACTTCCTGTTGTGCCACAAACAACATCGAATCACTATGCCAACTTCCTGCTGGCCTGTAAAGGTCAGGAACGTGCGCGCTCGCCTTTTGCCGTGGCCGGACCGCTCAGTCAGGTGTTCTGCCTGGGTGTCATTGCTCAACGACTGAATACGAAGTTGAAGTTTGATCCAAAAACGCAACAGTTTATTGGAAACGATCGTGCCAATGAATTACTTCGTGGTCCGGAGCCACGCAAGGGATGGAAATATTTTTATAACTTATAATATTGATATACAATGCGTAACAAATTTCTATCGATTGCCGTTTTGCTTATGTTGGCAACATCGGCCTTTGCTCAACAACAATGGGAAAATCTCTTTAATGGAAAAAATCTGCGGGGCTGGAAAAAAGTAGCCGGCGAAGCTCCTTATGTAGTAAAAGAAGGAATGATTATCGGTACCAGTATTTTACATCCTGCTAATACTTTCCTTGCTACAGCAAAGAATTATAGCGACTTTATCCTCGAACTGGAATATAAAGTAGATCAGGGCCTTAACTCAGGAGTGCAATTTCGCAGCAATAGTCTGAAAGAATACAAAGAGGGCCGTGTTCACGGTTATCAGTTTGAATTTGATACTGCACCTCGTGCATGGTCAGGAGGTATTTACGATGAGGCCCGCCGCGGTTGGCTGTATCCCCTCGATAAAAATCCGGCTGCCAAAACGGCTTTTCGTCCTGGAGAATGGAACAAGATTCGCATTGAAGCAGTAGGCACACGCATTCGTACCTGGCTCAACGGAGTGGCCTGTTCCGATTTGCTCGATGCAACTACTTCCGAAGGCTTTATTGCGCTACAGGTACATTCAATCAATAATGCAGAGCATGTGGGAAAAACCATTGCCTGGAAAAACATCCGTATCTGCACGGTAAATCCAGGCGACTTCCTGATGCCCGAAGATGCTTCTGTTCCTCAGGTAAATGCAATTGCTAACACCATTTCGGCACGTGAAGCTAAAGCCGGTTGGAAATTGCTATGGGATGGAAAAACCAGTGAAGGATGGCGGGGAGCTAAACTTAGCTCTTTTCCACAAAAAGGATGGAAGATTGATAATGGAATGCTGAAGGTGACAAAATCGGACGGTGGTGAATCGACTAACGGCGGCGATATCGTTACCGTAAAGAAATACCGCAACTTCGAACTATCGGTCGATTTTATGATTACTACGGGAGCCAACAGTGGTATTAAATATTTTGTAGATACCGATCTGAATAAAGGCGCCGGTTCATCGATTGGTTGTGAGTTTCAGATTCTCGACGATAAGCTTCATCCCGATGCTAAACTCGGCGTCAAAGGGAATCGTACCCTCGGATCGCTTTACGACCTGATTCCGGCTCCTGAAAATAAACCCTACCGGCCAAATTTCTTCAACAATGCCCGTATTCGGGTGGTGGGTAATAAAGTGGAACACTATCTGAATGACATCAAGATTGTGGAATACGAACGCAATACCCAGATGTGGCAAGCATTGGTTAACTATAGCAAATATGAAGTTTGGCCGGGTTTCGGAAACGCTGCCGAAGGGCATATCCTGCTACAGGACCATGGCGATGAGGTTTGGTTCCAGAATATC
>JANJXE010000454.1 GCA_024709185.1 Paludibacter sp. | reverse complement strand
TGGGTATTTACCGAATTGCGTTCGGATAATACCTGTCAGGATAATACAGGTTCCAGCACCATTGCCCGTATAGACCAGACCGATGTGGCTCTGTTTCGCACCTCACCCAGTTTGCCTTTGTTGCTCGATTACTGGTACAAGGTATTTCAGAATATTTCCAATGTGAATGCGGTTTTGCCCTCGGTAAAGGATAACACCTATTTGCCCATCGAATCTCAACGAGCACAGTATGAAGCGGAATTGCTTTTTATAAGAGCACTGCATTATTACAATTTGGTAACCTTCTTTGGCGATATGTTTAAGGTGACAACAGTGATTGGACCAAATGAAGCCAAAAGGATAAATCGTTCTCCTGTAAATCAGATTTACGATGAAATTATCATTCCCGATTTGATTAAAGCTGCCAATCAGGCTCCTGCTACCTACCCGACAGCTGAAAAAGGAAGGGTTACTAAGTGGGCAGCCAAAGCATTACTGGCAAAAGTGTATATGATGCGTGGTGGCGCTCAGAATATTGCGCTGGCAAAGCCATTACTCGAAGAAGTGTTGACTTTGTCGCCGCACAAACTGCTTACCGGTACGAATGCATTTGCCAATGTATTCAGTACAAACAATGAAATGAACGACGAGATAATATTTGCAGTGCGCTACAAGGGTGGTTCACTGGGTGTTGGTTCTCCTTTCTGGAGTAATTTTGCTCCACTCGGATCTGGAAATACCTTCCTTAAAATCGGTACTCCGGTTGGATACAATGCACCGACTTTTGAATTAAGAGCGTTGTTCGATAGCATCGGTGGTGCTGAGCGCAAAGATGCCTCTTTCCGAGTCTGGAATCGTTCGGCTTCTTCGCAAATTCCCTATATTTTCAAGTTTAACGATCCGGCTATTTCGCAGGCTAATCAGGGTGAAAACGACTGGATTTTACTTCGTTATGCCGATGTGGTTTTGCTTTATGCCGAAGTGCTTGCACAGGATGGAAATCATTCTACAGCACATACTTATGTTAATCAGATCCGCAATAGGGCAGGTGCTGCTCCTGTTTCTGCCTATGGTTCAAAAAACGAAGCCCTCGATGGTGTTTACACCGAAAGAAGGCTTGAACTGGCTTTTGAAAATCAGCGCTGGTTCGATTTACTTCGGATGAATAAATCGTACAACGATCCGAATAAGGCAGTTACTATCATGAAAAAACACGTTTTTGAAACCGATTGGGAGGTGTTGTATTCGAAATACAATCCTATTCAGCCACCCGAAGAACGATTCTTCATCAATGCACGCTTGATTCTGCCTATTCCTCAGTCGGAAATTGATACAAACAACGAGATGGAAATCACTCAGAATGAAGATTATTAAACCATAAAATTGAACATCCATGAAACTAATTAAGAATATGCTGTTGGTGGTGCTGCTGAGTGCATTTGTTGCCTGCACAACCGATGAAGAAACGGTGATAGTTCCAAAAACACTGGAGCAGTACAAACAGGAATTACAGGGTTTTGTAAATTCACAACTCAATATTGTGAATGCATGTGTGGTGGGTTACAACAAAGGCGATTTTCGATCGTCGACCAATTTTGATGCCTATACGGCTGCTTACAGGAATAAACTGACTGCTGCACAGACTGCATTGAATAAGTCTGGATTGACGATTCCTGATGTTGTTACTATAAATAAATCTCTTGCAGCTGATGGTAAAAATTTTCAGACTAATCTCTACATTTCCGATCGTCGTCCGCTGAATGATGTAGTGGTGACTTGTGAAACCCTGAATACAGCAACTTTGGAAGGCACAGCCCGTGGTGAGGTGTCACCAGCTGCTAAACTAACATTTACCAATGCGATTGCTGCAGCCAAGGTGGTGCGCAATGCTACCACGACAGTTGAACGTCAGGTGGCAGAAGAAGTAATAAAGCTGAATGCTGCAAAAAAGGCATTTGAGGATGCAATTGTAAAATAAAAAGATGATGAAGCGACAACTAATATTTTTTGGATTGTTTCTGATAGCGTTTCTGCCTGTTTCAGGCAGAAACTTCAGGGTGCAGAATATCAGTGAATTCAACGCAAGAGTTAAACAGCTACAGGCTGGTGATACAATTGTTCTTGCTAATGGAAGCTGGAAAGATGTTGAGTTTAAACTGAAAGGAAAAGGAACTGCCGATGGATATATTCACATGATTGCTGAAACTCCGGGTAAAGTGATAATTGAGGGAAAATCACGTCTTCAGTTTTCGGGTAATTACCTGTATGTATCAGGACTCGTGTTTAAAAACGGTAGTACTCCAAAATCTGCTGTAATCGAGTTTCGTACCAGTTCGACCGATTATGCATACAATAGTGTCTTGTCGAATTGTGTGGTTGATCAGTATAATCAACACAAGGACTCGTCAGATCACTGGGTAAGCCTCTATGGTCAAAATAACCGTGTGGAATATTGTTATTTCGGAGGAAAAGCCAATTCCGGAGTTACTCTTGTGGTATGGCCAAACGATTCGAACAGCATTAATAACAATCACCTGATTACCCGGAATTATTTCGGCCCTCGTCCTCGTCTGGGCTCCAACGGCGGGGAGACCATTCGTATTGGAACCAGTCATGTATGTCACCTGAATTCAGGTACCATTGTCGAAGGCAATTATTTCGAGCATTGCAATGGTGAGGTCGAAATTGTTTCGAATAAATCGGGTGGGAATAAATTTTTGAACAATACCTTTTTCGAAAGTGAAGGAAGCCTTGTGCTTCGTCATGGTGATAATGCTGTGGTGGCAGGTAACTGGTTCATTGGTAATGGAAAACCTTTTACAGGCGGAATTCGCATAATTAACGAAGGTCATCAGGTGTACAATAATTTCTTTTATAAATTGCGGGGCGATGAATTCCGTGCGCCATTGGTGATTATGAACGGCATTCCAAATTCACCGGCCAATGGCTATGCGGGTGTGAAGAATGTAATCGTGGCCAATAATACCTGGGTGGATTGTGCACTACCATGGTCGTTTGGCGTAGGAGCAGGTAGCCGTGATCGTACGGTAACGCCACAAGGCACTTTGATTCTGAATAACCTGGTCTATTCACCGGAAGAGCCTGAATTAATAAAACTGTTCGATAAAACCGATGGCATTCGTTTCGACAATAACCTGATGGTGAGCAAAGCCGGAATGTTAAGTGGTGAGGGTTTGGTTACAGGTGAGATCCTTAAAGGTGAATTTGCCGGACTGCAGTTCATTGCTTCAAATGTAAAAGCCCGCAAGCTTGCTTTTATTCGTACCGATATCGTTGGTTCACCCCGTACCGATCAGGTTATTGGTGCTTTTCAACCAAATCCGGTTCCTCAGCGGGAGATGGCCTCATCGGAAAATACAGGTCCGGAATGGTATAGCCCTGCCCATAAACAGGTAAGTACGAGACAAGTAAAAATACATACGGTAGTTCCCGGGACCGATATTTTGAGAAAGACAGTAGCAAAAGCAGCTGATGGTGATATTATTGAGCTGGAACCCGGAGTGCATGTGGTAACTGGTAAAATTGTGCTTACTAAAGATGTAACATTCCGATCTGCTGCAGCATCCAAAAAAACAGCGAAGCCAGTGGTGAAAATGGAAGTGCAACGTGATCATGCTTTTATTTTTGAAATAGAAGGTCATCCAACTGTAAAGTTTGAAAATATTGCGATAGAAGGTGATATGAAAGCACGTTTCCCTGTGAAGTACGCCATAGTGACTTCGAAGGAATTTGCCACCGGATATAATTTATTGATCGAGAGCTGTGATATTTACGATTTTAATGCGGCCAGTGGCGCTGTATTTAATGCATACAAGGGCACAATCGCTGATACTATTCATATTCGTAATTCAGATATTCGTAATTGCTTCAGAGGGCTGATTTTATCGCAGGAAAAAGAGGATGCCGGTAAGTATAGTGCTGAATTTGTGCACCTTGAGAATACAGTATTTAGTAATATTACACAATATGTGATTGATTATTACAGAGGAGGACTCGACGAATCGACCCTTGGCGGTCATTTGTTAGTAAACCATTGTGTGTTCGATTTAGCTGCAAAAGACGAAAAGCAGTATATTCTGAGAAATAATGGCATTGTGACGGTAACCATCAAAAATTCTATTTTTAGTCGTTCACAGGCAAAAGTGCCCTTGCGTCTGATAGGCCCGAAGCATCAGTTATTGCATTGTAATTTCTTCGAATGCCTGTCTCCGAAAGTTGAGAAAGGAGCTGTTTCCACCGGACTGTTGTACGAAAATCCAAAATTTGAAAAGGGTGGCTATTTCATCAGTAATCAATCCAAACTGAAAGGGAAATCGATTAAGGGAGGGGATATAGGACTTAAGAGATAAAAAATGCATTTATTTAACTGATAAAGTAGTATATGGTAGTCGTTCGGTTATTTGTAGTTATTGTATCCATTTTTGTTTTAGTAGGTTGCGGGTTGCATTCCTCAAAGGGTTATGAACCCTGGTTTGAGAATGCCCTTCGGAAATCGGAGAAACAACTGTTGCTGGCTGCTGAATCCTTTGCCGATTCGGCCAGGAATCCTCGTACTTACGAGCATGGATTGGTTGAGTTGGTGTCGCATACTGACTGGACCAGCGGATTCTTTCCCGGTAGTTTATGGTATTTATACGAAATGACCGGCAATGGGGAATTGAAAAAGGCAGCCGAACGTACTACCTGGTTTATTGAGCAGGCTCAGTTCCGTACCAATACTCATGATTTGGGTTTCATTATACAGTGTAGTTTTGGGAATGCCTTCAGGATTACTGGTGATAGCTCCTATTTGCGAGTGATGAAACAAGGGATTCGCTCGTTAATGACTCGTTACAACCCGAAAATCGGATTAATTCGTTCCTGGGATTTTGGTGACTGGCAATTTCCGGTTATCATCGATAATATGATGAACCTGGAATTTGTATACGAAATGGGTAGATTAAACAAAGATTCAATTCTGATTCTTGCTGCAGTTTCACATGCCGACCGCACCCTTGAAAATCATTTTCGAGCTGATCATAGTTCGGTTCATGTGGTTGATTATGATACAATTACAGGTTCTGTTATAATGAAGCAAACACATCAGGGCTACAACGATGAATCGTCGTGGGCCAGAGGTCAGGCCTGGGGATTATATGGCTATATCATGATGTATCGTTTCACATCCAATTCTGCTTACCTGGAACAAGCTGAGAAAATTGCCACGTTTATATTGAACCATCCTCGTTTGCCCGAAGATAAAATTCCTTATTGGGATTTTGATGCGCCAACTATCCCGGATGAGCCCCGTGATGCTTCTGCAGCTGCAATAATAGCTTCTGCCCTGATTGAATTAAGCGGATTTGTGTCGGATAAACCGGTGTATTTTCAAACAGCAGAGCAAATATTAAAGGTGCTATCTTCGGATGATTATCTTGCAAAACCGGGTGAAAATGGCTTGTTCCTTCTGAAACATTCCACCGGTAACTGGCCGAAAGATTCCGAAATTGATACGCCTCTATCATATGCCGATTATTATTATCTCGAGGCGATGAAACGGTATGCTGCGATAAAATACACTACAGTAAATTGACTTCTTTTTTTTACCAGGGTTTCATATTTTACAATGATGATTCGAAAATTCCTGCTTTTATTTCTGCTGACAAGCAGTTATTCACTTAATTCTCAAATCCTTCTGGAAGCAAAGGGACAAGGAAATACTTATGAGTTGATTAACAGCGTGTTTGCCCCGAATGGTGGAGATGTGGTGGAAACGCCCGACTGTGCGCATCCTGCATTTGGCAGGCATATCCGGGAGTCGTGGGATAATGTTCTGAATAAATATGTGTTCGAGTTTCACATGCATGTGACACCCGACAACGACCGCTGTATCAATTTCGATCGTCAGCGTTTGGAAATAAAAACCTATGATGCTTCACCCGCTTCAATGAAAGTGGTTCCCGGAGAAACAGTAGAGTATAAATGGAAATTCAAGCTTCCGGAGGGGTATAAAGTTTCGTCGTCGTTTACCCATTTGCATCAGATAAAACCGGTTGGAGGCGATGAGTCGACACCAACTTTTGCACTCACTGCCCGCAAGGGTAATCCCAATAAACTGGAATTAAGTTATTACCCTACTACAGCGATAGGCTTGCAAAAACTGGCTAGTGTCAACCTTTCGCTTTTTGAAGGACAGTGGGTCGAAGTTACAGAGCGATTCAGGGCGGAAGTAACTGGAGGTTCTTATTTCATTGAGATTAAAAATATTGCTACAGGAACAGTAATAATGTCATATCAAAATACAAACATTTCTACCTTCCGTTCCGACAATCAGTTTCACCGTCCGAAGTGGGGTATTTACCGTAGCTTGAATAGTCCGCAGGATTTGCGCGACGAAATTGTGTACTTTGCCGATTTTTCAATTCAGGAATTGGATGTAACAGGAATAAAAACTGTTTCAGAAAACAAGTCATTTTTTGAATTAATTCCTAATCCTGCCGGAACTTCTACAATTATGAGATTTAAGGCTGAAAAAGAGGGCTTCAATTCCATTCAGATTACCGGACTTTGCGGTAGACAACTCCTTCGAAAAAGTGTTTTTGTCGCTCAGGGATGGAATCAAATACTGCTCGATTTACACCAGTTTGAAACCGGAACATATTTAGTGTCTGTGGATGATGGGAAGTCTTTAGTAACTGAAAAATTACGTGTATTGTTGTAAAAGATGCTTGTATGAATACCTTGTTTACGGTGATTGCTTCATGGTGGGGTAAGAAGCAATAAATTGGCGTACCAATTTTATGTTTTACAGCATATTTAGCAAAATAATTTCCTAAATATTTTTTTATCCGAATTATATGTTCTATTTTTGGTCGACCAAATAATTGGTAGACCAAAAATTTAAGTTATCATGAATTACGCATTCCAGCTGTCAGGCCTGATAATATTGATGCAATGTTCACTATTGCAGGCTCAGATTGCCATTCGCACTTCATTTGAAGAAGCCGATGGTTATTCAGTTGGAAATATTCACAATGTGTCAGGATGGAAAGTCACTTCAGGAACAGCTGCTGTTGTATCCGACGAGGAATTTCTGTTTGATGGTGAGCAGGCATTACGCACTTCGGCTACTTCATCAGCCCTTCAGGCGGAACATATTGCTTTTGCATCGAATGCATCCGGTTTGGGCTGGGGAAGTGTTGTATATGTCGATATGGTTGTTAAGCCGGTAACACTTCCTTCTGTTAATTATGCAATCACGGGTTACGATCTGGCATCAAGTAATCACCGAAGTTTTATGGTAGAGTTTCAGCCCAACTCTAAATTGAAAATTTACGA
>JANJXE010000440.1 GCA_024709185.1 Paludibacter sp. | reverse complement strand
TAAACACCAGCACATCCACACCGTTCAGGGCAGCTATATACGATCCAATGTATTTAATAATTCGGTATTCATATATATCGAGCGCGAGTTTAGCCCGTGGATTACCCTCTGCAACGGCATTTTCAATATCACGCATGTCCGATGATAAGCCCGAAACTCCCAGCACGCCACTGTGTTTGTTAAATAATGTTGATACAGCCGACGAGTTAATCATTTCCTTTTCCATCAGAAAGGTAACCACTCCAAGGTCCACATCGCCCGAACGAGTACCCATCATCAGCCCTTCGATGGGCGTGAAACCCATTGATGTATCTACCGATTTTCCATCCTGAATGGCCGCAATCGAAGCTCCATTGCCAATGTGAGCGGTTATAAGCTTGGTGCGCTCATACTCCAATCCAAGAAAATCACACGCACGTTTCGACACATAGCGGTGACTGGTACCGTGGAAGCCATAGCGACGAATGCCGTATTTGGTGTACAGAGGATAGGGAATACCATACATATAGGCCTTTTCGGGCATGGTTTGATGGAATGCTGTATCGAAAACTGCAACCTGAGGTACGTCGGGCAGTAGTTCACTGATTGCACGAATACCGGCCAGATTAGGTGGATTATGCAGGGGAGCAATGTCGATGCATTCTTCAATTTTCTTAATCACTTCATCGCTGATGAGCACACTACTGTTGAATTTCTCTCCACCGTGCACCACACGATGTCCTACGGCATTAATTTCCTCCAGAGATACCACTCCGCCGTGCTTCTCGCTTGTAAGCACTCCCAGGATGTATTCAACGGCCACCTGATGCTCCAGAATTTCTCCCTCCAGAATCACTTTCTGACCATCTTTACGGGTATGTTTCATAAACGAACCCTTCATGCCGATTTTCTCAACGCCTCCCGTACCCAGTACTTCCTGCGTTTCCATGTCGAGTAACTTGTATTTTACCGACGAACTTCCACAATTTAAAACCAATATTTTCATCTTCTTCGTCCTCCTTATTTTACAAGATTACCTTTTTCGTCGTAGGAATAAAAACCACGTCCGGTGCTTACTCCATAATCCTTGGCACGGAACATTCTCAACAGAATGGGCGATGGCTTGTACTTAATGTTACCATATTCATCGTACAGGTTATTCAGCAGTTTGACAATCTTCTCAATACCCATATTATCTGCAGTACGGAATACGCCCAGGTTGTGACCAAAACCTACAGTCAGCACTTTGTCAATATCCTCCACTGTGGCAATTCCTTCCATCAGAATCTGGCAGGCTTCGTTGAGCTGTGTGAGGAACAAACGCACGCTTACCAGTCCCGATGATTCCATTACAGGAATATATTCATGATTGATAAGCCGGGCAAACTGACTCACTTTGACGAAGGTTTCGTCGGAAGTGTGCAGGCCTTTAACAATTTCCAGAATCTGTGAGCCCGGGGTGTTAATCATAAAGTGAACACCGATACAGCGCTCCTGATAAGCTAATTCGGAAGCCAGCTCGGTGACCACCACGGTCGATACATTGGAAGCAATAATAGCATCGGTATCGAGTACCTGCTCCAGGTGTTGAAACACTTTTTTACGCTGTGCCACCTGCCGTTCACCGGTTTGGTTATCGTAACGAATTGCTTCAATCACGAAATCGCAACCCTGGAAATCATCGAAAACAGTAGTACCTTTGATACGGGCAAGGATTGCTTTTTTCTCATTCTGAGTTAAACCCCAGTTAGCAATTCGCTGGTCGAGTTTTTCTTCAATTCGCGAATAAGCATTCACGATTTTTTCTTCGTTGGGTTCCAGGAATACCACTTCCATCCCATTGAGGGCAGCTGTAGTGGCAATTACACTTCCTTCGATACCACATCCCACCACACCGATGCGCGAAAACAGGGTTCGCTTGCGGTTACGCTTACTCAGGCCGTAGCGTTCAATAGGTTCAATAATTGGTTCTGACATATAGTTTATTTTTTATTTCGTAGATGTTAAATGGCCTGATTGGCAGTAATAACAATCATATTGACGATATCATCAACTGAACAACCGCGCGATAAATCGTTGATAGGTGCCGCCATTCCCTGAAGGATGGGTCCCACGGCTTTGGTTCCCGAGAAGCGTTCAACCATTTTATAACCGATATTTCCGGATTGCAAATCGGGGAATACCAACACATTGGCTTGGCCGGCAACCGGACTGCCGGGTGCTTTGCTTTTGCCTACTTCGGGGACGAGTGCAGCATCGGCCTGCAGTTCGCCATCGATCATAAGGGAAGGATTCATTTCTTTGGCAATGTTGGTAGCCTCGGTAACCTTGTCAACCAACTCATGACGTGCGCTTCCCTTCGTAGAAAAACTCAGCATGGCTACACGAGGTTCAATGCCTGCAATGGCACGGGCCGTTTCGGCCGATGATAAGGCTATTTCAGCCAGTTCACGAGCCGACGGATTAGGATTAACGGCACAATCAGCAAATATAAGCAAGCCATTTTCACCGTATTGGGGTGTAGGCGTAAACATTAAAAAGGCTCCCGATACCACCGAAATGCCGGGTTTGGTTTTTACAATCTGGAAAGCCGGACGTAACACATCACCAGTAGTATTCTGAGCACCGGCCAGTTCACCATCCGCATCTCCGTTCTTTATCATCAGACAGGCCAGGTACAGCGGATTCTGTGCCAGCTTTGTAGCTTCTTCAGGAGTCATTCCCTTCATTTTGCGCAGTTCATACAACATCGAAGCATAATGCTCCATTTTCGGGTCACTGGCAGGATCAACAATCGTAGCTTCTCCGATGTGCGTCAGTCCATTTTCGTTGGCCAATCGCAGGATTTCTTCGCGATTGCCAATCAGGATCAGCTTTGCATTTTTCTCTTTCAATGTAATGTCGGCAGCTTTGAGGGTACGCAACTCGGTCCCTTCAGGAAGTACAATCCGCTGGGGGTTTGCACCTGCCCTTTCCTTCATCTGATCAAGTAAGCTCATGGGTGGTGGGTATAATTCGTTAAGTGGTTGCAAAATTACTGATTTTTTTCGGTATTTGCAATGTAGAGATTGCAAAATAGCAAAATTCACTGATTTCTTAGCTGTAAACGCATTAAAAAATGGAATTCTGTACGTTTTGAACCATTAATTTCTTCATTTCCACTTCCGGTGGTTAGTCTTCCATCTGAATAATTAACCTGAGCCAGTTTGAGCCAGCAAGCCATCCGACGGTTTACAACATACTTAGCCATCAGGTAATACCGACTGCCAGTGCCCGAAAAAGAGGGACTTGAGAAAGCATGCAGCACATCCTTTTCGTACGTATAAATCCGATTAGCGTAATCGGGAATCCGGAAAATCAGATAGCGCAGACTTAGTTGAAGAGGTAAACCATGTACCGGAGTGCTGACATCCTGCCAGGCTGCATATCCGGTAGTGGCTCCCGTTGCCTGACAAAAGTGATTCAGCTCTAGTACCGACCGAAACTGCACAAGGCCGGCAGCATAATCCAACTGCAAACGACTGCTCCATTTTTGCGTACTACTGATGCCTGTCACCGGATTGCTTACACTACTTACGGATGAATATTGTTGTTTATAGCGGTTGCGCATACTGAGTTGCATTTTGCGGGAGGGACTGTAAACGAACTGCAACAGAAAGTCGTTTCCCGATGAAGGAGCATCGATACCATATTTCAACCAGGCAAAGCGGTAACTATCGGCATAGGCAGCTATCTTCCAGCGACGGGCAGGCAACACTTCCATTCCAACATACATCCCGTGTTCGTTGCCAATGCGCGAATGAGCTGAAAAAGCAGAGGCAAAAATGGGATTAAACGCAACCGGATAATAGCGGTGCACCATAGCCACACTCACACGTGAAGATGGAGATAAGGAGAAACCATTCAGTGTGCCAATTTGAATGGAAGCTAAACTCTGTTTTTCTTGTGCACTTAAGTGTGTCGTTTCGCCCATCCCTGTGTTTGAGTTAAGCAGTGCTGTTTCGTCTTTTCCTGTTTTTGAGTTATGCAGGGCTGTTTCGCCAAAAAACTGCATTCCATGCCAGTTTATCCGGTAGTTCAGCCCGGATGTTAGTTGCCCTCTTCCCCTTAAGTAGTAGTGGTTATATGGTTTCAGTTCCGGTGCAAGCAAACTGCTGAAACGAGTGTACACCGTTGTCCATCCGAGTTCGCAGCTTTTCCCCCGATAAGTACATGACGCTCCGGAAGTTTGTTGCACAACCCTGTCCCGCTTTTCTTCCTCTCCCGAAGTACGATGATATCCTGTGGTATAAAAACTGCTGAAGAGCTCTTCTACCTGCGTAGCATCCTGGCGGCGATTGGATAGAAAGGCATGTATCCCGAACTTTCCTCTGTATGTCGATGCCGCTATTCCCCGGAAGAAAGCATATTCGTTGGTCGATGCAAAGCGCTTAAAGTCGTTTCCGGAACTAAAAACGCGAGTAGTCAAAGCCGTTTTACTACGGCTAAAACCCTGACGCAGAACAAGTCCCTGACCGAAACCTGCTGTAAAATCGCCAACAATCAGATTATCAATCGGGCCCACCGAGCGCAGCTGAAGCGATGCCGAACCAAAATCAACACCCCCGGCTTGTTTATTCCACCAACGTTCCCCTGCATCTTTTTCGAGCGTAATATTCAGCCGGATTCTGTCGCGCAAATCGAATCGGTACTTCAGGTGGCTGTACAGCCTGTCGCCCGCATAAGCAGCAGGTTCATCACCTGTCGGTTGATAGCCTTTTTTTAGTTCCGGGATGAAATCGGTACGGAGATTGAGTTCATGACGTCCGTATTTTTTTATTTCCCACCAACGAAGAGGTTCATTGGTATTTACAGCCTCACCAAGAGTGACAAAGGGCATCATACGCCGGATATCGGTCATATCGAGCCCTTCCACCAACTGAAGTTCGTACAGTGAGGTAAATGCCCCGTAGGTGTAGCGGTGGTAGAGGATATTTTCCACCTGCAATTCGGACAGAAAGGGTAACAGAGCCAGGTTATTTTTTTCAGCAGTGTTGATGTTCAGAGGTCGGGATGCCACCGTCATCAGATCTTCGAACCAACTTTCTGTATCGGGTTCATCTTCCGTTTCAGCAGAATACTCCTCCAGCATGTCAGCAATGAACTGTTCAATGGTATTTTCAGTTGCTTCCTGGGTAAAACAAGCACCAGAAGCAAGCAACAGGACAAAAAGCAGAATATTTTTCATACGGTAATAACTGTTTTTTATGGTCGTATGGAACTTACATGCCAACATTACCATGACGTT
>JANJXE010000431.1 GCA_024709185.1 Paludibacter sp. | reverse complement strand
CCAGGTATACAAAGAAAGGGATTAGCCCTGGTAATAGGCTGTTGCCTTATGGTCAGTGTGTTGTCGGCACAAGAGCGCTTGCCTGCTGATACTGTTAAACAAACTTCTTCCCTGGCCGAGCCCTCAAAAGTGATTTGGTGGGGGGCTGCTATTCCGGGATACGGACAAATTCTGAATAAGAAATACTGGAAATTACCCATCGTGTATGCAGGCTTTTTGGGTTGTTATTACGCGATAAACTGGAATTCTAACCGTTATGTGTCGTACAAGAACGGGTACCTCGATATAACAGATACCGATGATTCTACCAACAGCTATCTTGATTTGTTGCCTGAAGGTCGTACTATAGAGAGTTTTGGCGGTCGACAGGCATTTACAGGTTTAGTAAAAACAGGTATGGATCAATCGCGCTATTACCGCGACCTTACAGTGATAATATCGATCGCTTACTATGGTTTGACCATAATTGATGCTTTCGTGGATGCTCACCTTGCCGACTTCGACATCAGTTCCGATTTGTCGATGCGTGTACGTCCTATGGTGCAACGTGAGCAGCACTATACATATACCAGCCCTTCCGGTTATACTTACGGATTGACCGGAAGCATAAAATTTTGAGATGAATGGGAATTAGAAAAGAGTTTATATTATTTTTTGTTTTGTTTCAGAGCGTACTGCTTAATGCACAGTTTCCCGGTGCTGTAAATTTGCGGACAGTTATTGCCAGAGATTCAATAGCTGCTCCCGATGAATTTACCTATGCACTCGACCATATGTCGTCGAACTGGTTACTGACCCAACTCAAACAAACCGATTGCGACACTACATTAGGAGTGCCACAGGTGTCGGATTCTATCATTCATCTTCGTCTGCAACGAATGCCCTGCGTGATGGAAATGCCTTTTAACTCTTACGTACGCTCCTTTGTTGATTTATATACAGTGCGTCGCCGCAAACAGCTTGGTCATCTTCTTGGACTAGGCGATTATTACTTTAAAATATTTGAACATGCCCTCGAGAAAGCCAAACTTCCCCTGGAGCTAAGATATCTGCCGGTAATTGAGTCGGCTCTCCGGCCAACTGCCTATTCAAGGGCAGGTGCCGCTGGTTTATGGCAGTTTATGGTAGGTACAGGAAAAATGTATGGTCTCGAAATTAATAGTCTGGTCGATGAACGCATGGATCCTTATAAATCGACCAATGCGGCCGTACAGTATCTGAAAGATTTGTATGCTATTTACGATGACTGGCATTTGGTAATTGCAGCTTATAATTGTGGTCCGGGGAATGTTAATAAAGCCATCCGTCGTGCCGGAGGTAAACAGGATTATTGGACCATTTATCCGTTTTTACCAGCTGAAACCAGGGGTTATGTCCCAATTTTTATAGCGGCTAATTATGCTATGCATTATGCGCAAGCTCATAATATTTGTAAGTCAGCCATTGAATTTCCTAAAGTGGCAGATACAATTATGGTGCGTCAGCGCATTCACCTGGAGCAGATTGCAGGAGTACTCAATCTTCCAATCGAACAGCTCCGGGTTATGAATCCACAGTATCGCCGCGATATTATCCCGGGTGATCAACGACCGTATGCAGTTACCCTTCCTATGAATTTGACCGGTAAATTTATTGACAGGCTTGACTCCATCGCTAACTATAAGGCTGATTCATTGATTAATAACCGACGGGCTGATGTTGAAATTAAAACAGCTGCTGTCAAGGGGAGTACAGGAAATGTGATTTATCATAAAGTGCGAAGTGGTCAAACGCTGGGAGCTATAGCAGCCCGATACGGAGTCTCGGTTACCAAAATAAAGCAGTGGAATAATATTCGTGGATCGATGATCAGAGCAGGGCAGCGACTAAAGATTTATAAATAAATCAGTTGGAGTATGGAAAAACATTTCTATTCAATTTCTGAAGTGGCAGAGATGTTGGGCATCAATCAGTCGAACCTGCGATTTTGGGAGAAGGAGTTTAAACAGCTGAATCCCCGTCGAAACAAAGGAGGAACCCGCTTTTATACCACCGACGATATTGCTGTGGTGAAACAGATTATATACCTGGTAAACGATCAGAAACTTACGCTCGACGGTGCCCGTGCACGGATAAACCAGAAAAAGGATGCTGTTACCAAACAACAGGAGGTCGCCGAACGTTTAAAACGGGTACGATCCGATTTAAAGGGCCTCCTAAAGCTAATGCAATCCAATGATGTTGACTAAAATGTAATAATATGAATCGTAAATTTTTCTTCGTAATTACTGCGTTCTTGTTGATGTTACTTCCATTGATGGCTGTAAAACATCCAAAGAACGTAATTTTTTTAATAGGTGATGGCATGGGCCTGGCTCAAACTCATGCAGGTATGGTAAAAAGTAAAAAGCCGCTTGCACTCGAATCGTTGAAACATATCGGTCTGGTGAGAACTTATTCAGCCAATAATTTCACTACCGACTCCGGAGCAGGTGGCACAGCACTGGCTACAGGTGTCAAAACAAAAAACGGAATGATAGGTATGAATCCTGATTCTGTTGCAGTAGAGAGTATACTTCACCAAAGTGAAAAAAACAACCTGGCAACCGGTATCGTGTCGGCATGTGCGGTAACTCATGCCACACCGGCCAGTTTTGTTGCTCATCAGATCAACCGCAATATGTACGAAGCCATTGCTGCTGATTTTCTGAAAACAGATATCGATGTGTTTATTGGTGGAGGGAAACAACATTTTGTCAACCGTACTTCCGATGACAGAAATTTAGTTTCTGAATTGAAATCGAAGAATTATAAGGTAGTAGATTCGATGTCTGAGCTAAAGCAACTAAATGGAGGCAAGGTGGCAGGATTGCTCTATGAGGAACATCCACCTGCTATGCCTGAAAGGGGAAATTTTTTACCTGAAGCAACCAACGTAGCGATACAGTTATTAAGCAAAAACCGGAAAGGTTTCTTCCTGATGGTGGAAGGTTCGCAGATCGACTGGGCAGGTCATGCTAATGACGCCGAACGAATTGCAAACGAGGTAATTGATTTTGATAAAGCTGTTCAGGAAGCGCTCGATTTTGCCAAAGAGGATGGAAATACACTTGTAGTTATAACGGCTGATCACGAAACAGGCGGAATGACCTTACCGGGTGGTAATATTCAAAATCACGAATATAAAGCGATGTTTTCAACTAAAGGTCACTCAGGTGTTTTGGTGCCGGTGTATGCGTTTGGACCGGGTGCCGAAGAGTTCACCGGATTTATGGAAAATACCATATTCAAAGGTAAATTTGCTGAATTATTACGATTGAAATAACAGAAAATATTGGCATATAAAAAAGGCGACCGGTTAGGAACGCCTTTTTTTTATATCCTGTAGGATAACGTATTATTTCAATCCCAATTTCTTTTTAACATCAGGAGTTACATTTACTGCTTTTGGAGATTGATACGCTACAGCCTGGCTGCTTACATCAAAAATATAAGTATAATTTCCTTCAGCACCCACTTCAGCAGTTGCTTTAATAATCTTTTCACGAAGTGCTGAAATCATTTCCATTTGCTTGCGCTGCATTTCTTCGTTAGCAGTCTGCTGGAAAGTACCAATACGCTTTTCAATATCTACAATTTCGCTCTGACGACGCGCCTTAATCGTTTCGGCAAGGGTAGCCAGATTATCCTGATATTCCTTGGCTTTTGCATAATATTCCTGGTACATCACATCCAGCTCTTTTTTATACTGCTCATTAAGGTCGGCAATCGATTTCTCAATGGTTGCTAAATCAGGCATTACCTGAAAAATCTCCTGAATATTAACGTATGCCAGTTTTTCCTGAGCCATCATGCCCATAGGCAAAGTTAAAAGTACTGCTAAAACAATTTTCTTAATCATGATTAAACTATTTAATTTTTATTTATTTCTTATTTTTCAAGTGGCACAAAAGTAATATTTTATTTTGAATAACCCAATTTGGTCAATACCTCATCACTGATGTCCAGTTTCGGAGATGTGAAAATAACGTTCATCGATGAGCCTTTGTCGAAGATCAGGCTGTAGTCCTTATCGCGGCTTATTTCCTGAATTACATTGTAAATCTCATCCTGAATGGGTTTCATCAAACTCTGGCGTTTTTTGAACAGCTCTCCTTCGGGTCCGAAATAAGTACGTTTAAGTTCCTGAGCTGCTTTTTCCCTGGCAATAATTTCTTCTTCCCGTTTTACCTTCATTTCTTCTGAAAGAAATACCAACTCAGTTTGATAATTCTTGTACATGGTTTGAACTTCCTGCATGGATGCCTCTACCTCCGATTGCCATTTCTTTGAGATAATGTTAAGCTGCTCGGTAGCAGTTTCGTAAGCAGGAATATTTTTCAGGATGTAATCCATATCCACCATGGCAAATTTCTGCGCCAGTACAGCCGGCAGACTGATAGCAACCAAAGCCAGCAATAAAATATACCGTTTCATAAGCTTTTGATATTAAACTGTTACTGTCAAAATTTTAAATACAAGAGTTGCGCTAAGCAAATATCCTGCCATTTTCTATAATTCCTGTCCCAACACGAAGTGGAACTGACTGCCACTCTTTTGTCCGGTAGAATTCGTGTCGAAACCATATCCCCAGTCAATGCCCATCATTCCAAACATTGGAAGGAAGATACGAACACCGATACCTGCAGCACGTTTCAGATCAAATGGGTTGTATTTCGAGATACTGTTAAAACTATTACCTGCTTCGAGAAATCCTAAGACATAGATTGTGGCCGACTGTTCGAGCGAGAGAGGATAGCGAAGTTCGGCAGTAAATTTATTGTATAAGTAGCCAATACGTGTGCCGCGCTGTGGATCCCAGGGAACCAGTGAGTTGCTTTCGTAACCACGCATAGCAATGTATTCGGTTCCATAGGAAGTATAGGCCGACATACCATCACCTCCCATATTGTAAGACTCGTATGGAGAGCGGGCGTTTTCGTTGTAGTGTCCCAGGTAACCAAACATCACACGGGTCATCAGGATGAATTTCTCGTCAAGCGTTAGCGGTGTAAAGGTTTTTGCCTGGAAAGTCCATTTGTGGTACTCAATCCATTTGTACCTTTCCTGGCTGGTCA
>JANJXE010000408.1 GCA_024709185.1 Paludibacter sp. | reverse complement strand
ACCCTCTTTTTGCCAGTTATACTTCTGGCATTTCAGACAACTATTCTGGCACAGCCCACTCCCGAAGCACTTCTAAGTCAACTTCCGGGAATACCGACGGTTAGTTGTACAGCCGACAGATCAGAAATTGATCAATTCAGCGATCAGATTAGTGCTGTACAAGCTGCTATTAAGGAACAAGTTGAACGCATTCATGCGACAGCTCAGACTCAACTTAATCCATCAAAAGTTAAAATGCCAACCAACGTGATGGCAAATGCTGAAAAGATGATGGCACTATCGAAGGAACAAACTGAACTGAACGAAAGGATCATGGAGCGAATGAACAGAGTTTCCGAAATCTTCAAAGCAGTAGAAGATCGTGATACCATTGAAACCCGTATCCTGGCGAAAAAGACAGAACCGCTGGAAAAGCAACTATGCTCGGGTGTATGCACGAAAGAAGAAGCTGCCCGTTCAGATGCGGCAGAAAAAAAGATCCATGAACTAAACGTTCAATACTGTCAGATGATGTCGCCACTACACACGGAAGCGATTTCTCAGTACCTTACCACCGTAAAAAGCCTTCTGCCTGATTACCGGAGGCTCAGCATAGTTCAAAATAAATTTGCCGGTTTACAGCAGATGGGCCAGTTAGTCCCCGAAACCTTAAGCGGATATGCAGCTGTGGATGAATATGCATCGGCACTACTGACAGCTTATAAATACTGGGTAGGGAAATTCAACCAATAGGCCATGAGTCCGATCAGGAATTCATTTACCGGGCTCACACACAGCGGTACGTTGCTATTGGTGTTTGTAAGTTTGATGGTTCACAGTCAGAATCAAACAGTCACAATTGGCGACGATACCTTTTTGCCTCAGTTACCGGGCAAGGTAATCAACCGAATTGCTAAAGGAGATGTATATGCTCAACGCATCTTTTCAATATTACTGACTCAACCAACGATCAGTGCACCTGTAGGTTACGAAGTGGAGGCGTATAGTGATGGAAACAACCGTAGCTGCACTATTTATTTTTTGCCTTATATTCTGATTGACAATGAAATTGTGCGTTCACCCGGCAGTAGCATCCATTTCTCGTTTAATGATGTTGAAGCTTTCTTTGGGCAATCTCTGCAACCGGATATCGGCCCTGTTTATACCCGACCTGTGAGAAAAGGCGAATGGTTGGGTTATCCGGTTTATGAACACGAAGGACAAGAGGTCACCGTAATGTATAAAGGAGCAGATTCATTATTTTTGCCGGTGACGCAGGAAGAATACCTGACAGCCCTGATTAAATCCGAAGAGAAAAAGCAATCATCAACTGCACAGCAAGCCACGGACGAGGAATACCAAAAGGAAATTCAAAGGGCATATCAGGAATTACTAAAAACAGACAAAAAAGCTGCGGCAGAATTCAAAAAGGAAATGGATGAACATCAACGCAACAATTCACAGGGCATGGCTACAGATTACTTATCAGCTTCATATAAAAAAGAACTTCTCGGTCTTTCTGCTGCCGAAAAAAAGAGTCAGGCATATTATGCATTATTTGCTATTGAAAAATTGGGTAGTATGTCAGGATTAGTGCCTGAATCCGACAGCCAGTATGCGCAGGCGCTCGTTAAGCCCAACTTCAAATCCATACCAGCTACCACACCGGGCATACACCTTATCGTACTGAGATGGAAATTCAGCACCATCGATAAAAGCGATTCACCCCTTTTGTATACTGAAGGTAACCGCTCAGGTTACGGGCATACCGATGCCGTCGTCCATGGAGTTTATAAGAATGAAAACTGTTGGAAACGGATTGGAGAGGTGGTAAAATAACATCTTGCTATCTACTTTAAACCTTTTTTCTGCCGGTGTGTTTTAAGAAGAAAAGCGCCACCGATAAGATATGAAAGCACCAGGAACCACCGTTGAAGAAATTCTGAACAACGTCCCCGAAGATCGGGCGGAAGCTTTTACTAAGTTGCACGAGGTTATTATCAATAATTTGCCTGAAGGCTTTGAAGCAGCTATTAGTTATGGCGGACTGGGCTATGTAGTCCCGCATTCGGTTTATCCTGCCGGATATCATTGCAAACCCGCCGAACCACTTCCGTTTGCAGGCATTGCTTCACAGAAGAACTCCATCAATTTTTATCACATGGGTATTTATACTGACCCTGAACTGATGGAGTGGTTTGTGAATGAATATCAAAAGCACAGCAAGCAAAAATTGGATATGGGAAAGAGTTGCATCCGGTTTAAAAAGCTGAATGAAATTCCGTATACTTTGATTGGTGAGCTGATGCGTAAAATCAGTGTAAGCGAATGGATAGCTACCTACGAGCAAAGGCTAAAAAGATAATTAGCATCACATTGGTCTACAGCAAGTGCTAATTTGTTACAAAATGCCGGTTTGATACCAACTAACTATTTGCAGGATGATCCATTTCATTTATCTTTGCGTGCTTAAATTACGTTAAAGCATACAACAAAGGTGGGAGTCATCAGCATTATACTAATTGGGTTGGGTTTATCGTTCGACACCTTTGCGGTGTCGGTATCCACTGGTTTATTAAGAAAATCGCTCCGGTTCTGGCAGGGTGTAAAAATAGCCCTCATCATGGCTTTTTTTCAGGGATTAATGCCTTTATTGGGATGGCTGGGCGGAACACAGGTGGCTACTTACATTTCGAGCATCGACCACTGGATTGCCTTCGTTTTACTCACTGCAGTAGGTGTAAAAATGATTGTGGATTCGTTTAGCAAAGACGAAGAAAGCAAAGCTAATCCACTCCAGTTGCGGGTTATTGTCTTGATGGCCATTGCTACCAGTATCGACGCACTTATTGTAGGTATCAGTCTGGCTTTTATAGAGGTAGTGATTGTACAATCGGTTATCATTATTGGCGCTATTACTTTTCTGGCTGCCATGATAGGTATGTTGATTGGAAAAAGTGCCAATGGCAGGCTGGGCAAAAAAGTGGAAATCTTTGGTGGGGTTATTCTTATTGGGATAGGATTGAAAATTATACTGGCCCACCTGCTGGAGTAAATTTCAGATTGACAATTGGTATTCCGGGTAAGAGCGAGTTTCATAAAAAAAACTAACACATTAAACCTTTGAATTAACAGTAGTCTTATACCTTCGTTATTAATCCTCTAAAAAAAGTACTGTATGAAAACAAATTTGGTATTCCTGGTATCGCTGTTTATGATGGTTTCCATCGGCTTGTCGGCTCAAGAACAAACAGAAGTGAAACCAAAAGGTCCAACCCTTGAACAGCGTGTTGAAAAAATGGCCACTGATTTGGGCCTGAGTGAAACAGAAAAGGCTGATGTAAAAACCTTGCTGAAAAAACATGCGGCTGAAATGAA
>JANJXE010000538.1 GCA_024709185.1 Paludibacter sp. | reverse complement strand
GGATGGATTTCTACACACCGGCAATAATATGTCATTTTCATACTTTCTTGAATTGTCAGAACCTTGATTTTTGTGATTATCCTGATTTTTTAGAATCATATTAATCAAATAAATCATGCAAATCATAGTTCAGACATTTATATTGGGCGGGGTGGGTGGATTTTTCGGACAACTCTCAATTCCCCTCTTGAGGGGTGCCTGCCGTAGCAGGCGGGGTGGATGGATTTCTACACACCGGCAATAATATGTCATTTTCATACTTTCTTGAATTGTCAGAACCTTGATTTTTGTGATTATCCTGATTTTTTAGAATCATTGCAATCAAATAAATCATGCAAATCATAGTTCAGACATTTATATTGAGCGGGGTGGATAACCTAAAAATAATAAAATATTCAAAAAATACTTCAATAACTGTAACTTTTCTTCCCTTGAGGTTTCATATATATGTAAATTATTTGTAATTTTGAAATAAGTTTCTTATCAAAGTGCAGGATAAATTCTGATGAAACAAAAAATGTTTACATTATTTGCTGTGGCAATACTTTTTGCCGCTACTACTGCTGACTCTTTTGCTCAACTGACTAAAATTTGGGACTTGAGTATGTATAATTTCGCCTTAGAACGTTTATGCCGACCAGGCAAACTGGCTGTAGTTTCACTTGATGGAATCAATCAATTTTTGATTGATTTAACCAACGGTGAGACCATCCATTCAACTATTTTTCCGGAAAGCTTATATACAAACTATTGGGGTGACAGATATTATATTCATAATGCAGAAGAAAAAATTCTTCGTGAATACGATATTAAAACCAAAGAATTTATTAAAATAGCACTTAATTTTGTTAATTCTTCCGATTCTTCCGCTTGGAGGTTTGATTATAATCATAACAGTTTAGTGTTTTATAATGCCAATTCAGGAGAACTTCTTGACAGTTTTAAAATCCCGGGATCACCTGACGAACCTTTGTATTCATTAACCTCAGGGCAACATCGTTCTTATGATGCCAGATATATTGCATTTCACCTTCAATTAAAGAATAATCCTGAGCAGAATCATTTC
>JANJXE010000529.1 GCA_024709185.1 Paludibacter sp. | reverse complement strand
CCTCTATGGGATAAGTAGTATAAATCCCCGACTCATATTGTTCCGGATCGTATCCCAGCGCATCACCATTCATTACCTCTTCGGCAATTCTCCAACGTCGTATATCAAACAACCTGCTATTTTCAAAGGCAAGTTCAACACGCCTTTCACGTCGTAAAATATCGCGAAGGTCATCTCGCGAAGGTGATGCAATAACACTTTCGATTACCGGCAAGCCTGCACGCATACGTAGCTCGTCGATGAGAGTAATGGCTTTACGTCGCTCTGATTCGACACTATACAGACTATCATCTTCAATAATAGCCTCAGCCTGCATCAACTTCGCATCGGCGAATCGGAAAACGATGATGTTTAAATGCGAGCGTTTTCCGGTATTGGTCACATCCGAGAAAACCAGGTATTTTCTTACTTTCAGACAGGAATTATAATTCTTTTTGTCACCACCTTTCGGTAGGTAAATTTTATCCCCCCAGTTGTCGCCGGGACGTGTTAAGGTGACAATCATTCGCTTGTCACGGTTTTTAAAAAAATTGGTAGCAGTCGTACGATCAGGGTCAACCTTCAGGCCACGAAGATCATAAAAATCCTCCGCTAAGGATGCAGTTGGCACATACCCACCTACCCATTCCTTTATGTATGAATAAAATGAATAGGACGTGTTCGTACGGGATGCATCGGCATATTGAATATCAAAAATAACTTCAGCGTTATTTTCTTTGGAAGGATCAAAAATATCAGCATAATTGGTCATCAGCGAATATTCTTTTAAAGCATTTAACTGATTTAAAACCAGATTGGCCTGCTTGTAATAGCCATTGAAAAGCAAAATACGGGCTTTAAGGAATAAGGCAGCGCCCCGTGTAGCCCTACCCTTTCCGAAAACAATTGGTTTTACCTCCAACAAAGGTATAGCAGTGTCCAGATCCTTTAAAATAAACTTAAGCGTTTCTTCAGCTGTGCTTCGTGGCAGTGAAAAATCAGCGATATTGCCATAAGGACGGTCGAGGAGTGGAACACCTCCGTAATGTAACAATAAGTCGGAGTAGAAATATGCACGCAGAAAATGCGCTTCTCCCAGAAACCGGTTTTTAGTAAGGTCGGCAATAATCATATCCTCTCTGTTGTATAAATTATCGAGAACAAGGTTGGCTCTCACAATGCCTTTATAATTATCACTCCAGTTTTCCTGGATAAAAACAGTACTCGGATTCAGTGTTCCCCTTGAGAAGTCGAGCCATACAGAACCCGATGCTGAGCTATACACGCAGTTATCGGTCATCACTTCCGGATTCAGGATAAAATCAGCTCCACCTTTCAGTACCAGCACCTGGTAAACTCCGTTTAATGCCTTGTCCACTTCAGAAGCATTGGCATAAAAATTATCGGGCACTAAACTGTCCTTTGGCTCCAAATTCAGGTAATCATCGCATGCAGTCAGAAACAAAAGACTAAGCAGCGTAAATAAAACTATCTTCTTCATGACTTACTATTTAAAAAACAACATTAACACCAACAGAATAAATACTTGCCTGTGGATGGAAATCGGAACTAACCACATCACCCAGTTTTTCGGGATCAAACGATTTTGTATTGCTCCATGTAAATGCATTTTGAACCGATGTGTACACCTTCAGTTTTTGAAGCCTGAGTTTTGAAATTAACTTTTTATCAAACTCATATCCAATTTCAACATTTTTTAGTCGTAAATACGAAGCATCGGTTACATAATAATCGGAAACAATGGTCTGCTTTGTCTTGTCAACATACAGTCGTTGAAATTCAGTACTCGGGTTTTCAAATGTCCATCGGTCGGTGAGCCAGGTGTCGAGCAACGAAGCACTATTGTAGAATGGGGATACCAGGTATCCGCCAATATACGCATCAACTCCCTGTACTCCCTGGAAAAAACAGGAGAAGTTGAAGTTACGCCAATTAGCAGCCAGGTTGAAAGAATACATGAAATCAGGTATTTGCTTTCCAATAATGGTACGGTCCTGATCGTTGAT
>JANJXE010000299.1 GCA_024709185.1 Paludibacter sp. | reverse complement strand
CCTCTATTGCTAAGTTTTTGTCGCTTTACCTATTGTTTTCCATCGGGTTTAAAGGAGGTCAGGAACTCGCTCACAGCGGATTTAACAGCGAAATTTTAGTCTCACTTGCTTTTGGGATTTTCATTTCGGCTTTCATTCCGTTTTACGCCTTTTTTATTCTCAAACGAAAACTCAGTGTCAGCGATGCGGGAGCTGTTGCAGCTTCCTACGGGTCGGTAAGTGCAGTTACCTTTGTGGCTGCAGTTTCCTTTCTGGAGATGCAAAACCTGAGCTCAGGTGGACACATGGTGGCTGTGATGGCCCTGATGGAAGCACCGGCCATCATCGTGGGTGTGCTGTTGATTATGAGACATGACACTGAAAATTCCGGGTCGGGAAGTATCAAATCGGTGATTCATCATTCCTTCACCAATGGTAGTGTGATGTTAATTATGGGAAGTCTGATTATCGGCATCATCGCCGACACCAAGCAGGCAGAAGGTATTAAACCCTTTACCACCGATATTTTCAAGGGATTTCTGGCGCTTTTCCTCCTGCAAATGGGAATGGTGACTGCCCAGCGTTTCGCTACTTTCCTGAAATACGGTTGGTTTGTAACCCTTATTGCAATCGTATTACCGGTTATAAATGGCTGTGCGGTGGCTTATCTGAGTCAGTATATTTCACCCGATGTGGGAAACCGCTTTATGTTTGCGATACTGGCTGCCAGTGCTTCCTATATTGCCGTACCTGCCGCTATGCAGCTTTCGGCTCCAAAAGCCGATCCGGGATTGTACATTCCGATGGCCCTGGGGATTACTTTCCCCTTTAATATAACCGTCGGCATGCCCCTGTATTTTATCATTGTAAATTATTCAGGCTGAAGTGAGTAGCTTCAGCTTTTTTTATTTTAAATTTGAATGGAACGATTAGTAACTTCGGAACTAAAATTAGGAATTATCGCCGGCGGACAGTTGGGTAAAATGCTTATCCAGGAAGCAAGTAAGTGGGACATCATCAGCTATGTGCTCGATAAGGATGAAGAGTGTCCCGCCGGGAAAATTGCGTCTCATTTCATAAAGGGCGATCATCTCGATTTTGAATCGGTATATGAGTTTGGAAAACTGGTGGATGTACTAACATTTGAAATGGAGAATATCAACATTGACGCCCTCCGGAAACTTAAATCAGAAGGAATAAAGATAGCGCCCGACCCGGATATTCTTGCATTGATTCAGGACAAAGGCTTACAAAAAGAGTTTTACAGAAAAAATGGTATTCCAACCTCACCTTTTACTCTGGTAGAGTCGATTAGCGAGTTGAGAGGTTTAATTAAAGAAGGCACCATCACCTTTCCGTTTGTACAAAAAATACGAAAAGGCGGATACGACGGACGGGGAGTTGCTGTTGTTAACTCGGATAAAGAGCTTTCACGAGTGTTGGAAGGCCCTTCGGTAGTTGAGGAAAAGGTATCTATTGAAAAGGAAATTGCGGTTATTGCAGCCCGCAATCGAAAAGGTGAGATACGGTGTTTTCCTGTTGTTGAAATGGTATTTGATCCTCATGCTAATCTGGTGGACAAACTTATCTGTCCATCGTCGGTCACTGTTGAACAATCCGAAAAGGCCATCAGCATTGCCGGCGAGCTTATCGAACTGCTGAATATGGAAGGGGTGCTGGCCGTCGAATTTTTCATCAACACAGCAGGCGAAGTCATTGTTAATGAAGTGGCTCCCCGTACGCACAACAGCGGACATCATACCATAGAAAGTATGATTACCTCGCAGTTTGAGCAACACCTGCGGGCCATTCTTAACCTGCCACTGGGCAGTACCAAACTTAAACTTCCTTCGGTGATGTTAAATATTCTGGGCGATGAGGGCTACGAAGGTCCGGTGCTGTACGAAGGTCTGACCGAAAGCATGGCCATCGAAGGAGTGAAAATTCATTTGTACGGAAAGAAAAACACCATGCCTTACCGAAAGATGGGGCATGTCACCGTATTATCTTCCACCCTGGAATGCGCGTTGAAAAAAGCAGAAAAAGTAAATCAGTTAATCAAGGTAAAATCATGGATAAAAGAGTAAGTATAGTAATGGGCTCCGACTCGGATTTGCCCGTGATGCAGCAGGCCGCGGATATGCTTGCAAAGTTTGGAATTGGTTACGAAATCGATATTGTTTCGGCACACCGTACACCTGAGAAATTAGTTGAATTTGCATCCAATGCACACAAGCGGGGTATTCTGGTGATTATTGCAGGTGCAGGAGGAGCCGCTCACCTTCCGGGTATGGTAGCAGCCCTTTCGCCGCTTCCGGTGATTGGAGTACCTATAAAATCAAGCAATTCCATTGATGGATGGGATTCGGTGTTGTCGATTCTGCAAATGCCCGGTGGCGTTCCCGTGGCCACAGTAGCGCTCAACGGAGCGAAGAATGCCGGCATTCTTGCCGCCCAGGTAGCAGCAGCAGCCGACCGCAGCGTGCTGGAAAAAATAATCGCCTTTAAAGAGGAGATGAAAGAAGAAGTGATGAGGAAATCGGAGAAAGTGAGGAATAATCTCAAGTGACCATCAAGTAGTTTACTACTGCTTTAGGATTAGTACGTAATTACTTTTCACCCTATAGATGAATTGCTTAAGAATATTGAGTCCAAAATAAAGAATAAGGGGTCAGGATACGGAAACATCAGTCAACCCTAATCTTGATTCCTGACTCTTGATTCAAAAACTAAAAATCTTGTCAAATAAATCGGTCTTTTTAACCATTTTGATCTCATCCCATCTGAAACCTTTCAGCTCAACGGCATTGAGAAGCAAAAGCAATCGTTCAAAAGTCCTGAGCGTATAACAACTATAATTTGGATAAGTACGGTCATCGATCTGTAGTGGTTTAATTCGTTGGTCTTCGAGCATGGGAAAAGCTTCGAGATATTTTTTCGCGTAAAAAACGCATTCTTTAAATTCACCTCCATATTTTCTGAGAAGATAAAAACTATATTCAAAACTCTGTCTGCCAATTTGCGGATTTTCGTAGTAATCGAAATAAGCCCAGTTAAACGTATAAAGCCAGCACTCCAGGGAAGCTTTAAACAATTCATTTTCATCATTTTGAATCTTTCGACCCTCTTTGGTTAGGCTAAGTTTCCCATTCCTTACTTTTGTCCACTTAGCCAGTGATGCTAATATTCGTATCAACTGAATAGTAAAAGAATCCGTTTCCAAAATTCTCGACTTTCGTTCACAGGTCCATTCTTTAAAATAACCCTGCTTGTAAATATCCACCACTACCTTCGATGGTAAATTTCCGATGGCACTTAATTTTATATCACCTTCATTCAGCAGTTTCAAATAATACTTCAGAATTGAAAACATCGGAATATGGGCCAGATCATCGCTGCTTAATGTATTAATCGTAAAACCCGGCCGGCCGGTTAAATCCTTTCCGATTAGTCGATGCATTTGCGCTGGCGAAAGGCCATCGAATTGCTCCAATGGCTGATTATTCATTTTATCCATTTGTTGTTGGATATAGACGTTCGCTTCTTCGAGCGAATTAAATTGCATTTCTTCAGGAATTTCAAACGGAAGTTTAACCATAATTTGTTGGTATTAAAATCAAAAACTACAAACCTGACCGATATTTTTATATGTCAGACTCCTATCGTATAAATTGGATCTTGTAATGGCAATTAGTCACACTATTCAAAAACAGAGAGAGGACATCTTTTCAGACATCCTCTCCGGCATTACGCCAATGTTGTTTTTCTTCGAATACGTGATATCATCGTGAGTCGGATTTGTTTCTTCCTTCAATTTCAGCACTTTCGCGCTTTCCTAACGCTTGTCTTTCCGTCTGCGAAACCCGCTCCCGTCCGTTTTATCGGTCTGTCGGAACGTTCTGTTTCGTTTCGTAGTTGTACATGCTCGGGGTTGCAAATCACCTGACTCCGGTCGATTGTTTTCCGCTCCATGTCCCTTTTTGACGGGGTCGTGTATTGGTCTTTCATTCTGACGTTCCGCCGCAATTTCACTTGCATAAGATGGGCTGATTTTCCGGTTTGCACCTTCCTCTCAACTTGTTGTCGGAATAATGAACCCTGACTGGTGTTGTCTTCCACTCCCGGTTTCTTTTCCCCACTTACTACCTCAACCATGTTTCCGGCTGCTTACTTTCACTATCCGCTTGCGCGAGCCGTTTGGTAAATCAGTATCCTTTACAGGCAGTCGGCATCCGTATGCCGGTTCATTCAACCTTCGTGTTTTAAGTTCATTTTATTCACTTTCGACTTTCTGATGTATCCGTATTTCAAAGAGCGCCAACATTCGTTTTTGTTGTTTGAGCCGTAACTCATGATGCAAATATACAATCACAACAATGGGTTCTCCAAATTTTTTGGCCTATAGTTGTAAACAACTTATGAACAGGAGTTATCAACAGGATATAGATTTGATTATTAGTAGTTTAAAGATTGGATGTTGATAACTATAGAAGAAAAAATAATTGTTTGAGTTAAACTACAAGTTTAAATTCACACCATCTCAATTAATAACACCAGAATTTTTTGGAAAACTGAATGCGTTAATCATTAACCCACTACTTCATTAATATCTCCACTATCCTTCTCCACTCCGCACCACTCAACCCTGACTTTTGTGGAGTTAAATGATCCCAATCTGAATTTGTGAGACCGACTACCATCTTTCTCAACTTTTGAAAAGAATATTGACTGATATCTTTATCAATAATCTTAGTGAGCGGACCCGACAATGACCTCGGCACACCAATCATTCTGAATGCCAGAGCTTTTTCATCATCTACTCCGTAATACACCAAAGACGGAATGTAAGAATCACTGATTGCATCCTGATTTCCACGCACAATACCTTCAAGCGCACTTAATCCCCAGGATGCTTTGAAGCGCACACTGTTCATTTTAGAAACAAACTCATTCACCTGTTCTTCGGAATCACTAATTCTTTGATAAAAAGGATGAATTTGTGCAATGTTTGACAGCTTTTCTCCCTTTACCCACGATATAATAATCTGAGCCATGAGCTCAGCATTAAAGGGAGCGGAATCCGAATCAGTTCCTAATTTTGTTTCTTTCAGGGCTGCAATAACCCGTATCTTTGCTGCCAGATTATCAGGATAGGCTCTATCAAATAATTGCTCTTTCTTCCAGCTATTCAAATCTTTAATTTGAGGCAGATTAGCACAATCAGACATAACTCTCAAAACGGAAGGTACTGAAAAACCTGTTTTATCGGCATACGACAATGCACCACCTTGTTTCTGGTATTTTTGCTGAATATTCAGGTAGATGGACTTACAAATACCGATGAAACGTTGCTTCTTTTCTAAACTATCCAACAAGTAATACTCCAAAGAATCCTTGAATAAATCCTCGATTTCATTTACATAGTAATGATTATCGCCTACTGTTAACAAGTGCACGAAATATTGTACCAATGGAGCAACTGAATTTGGATAATTGTAAATAAGTTGTTCAAGTCCGTTTTGGGCCTGTAATTGCTGCTCAATATTATCGGCATGAACAAACAATTCGGCAAGCACACTTACCAATTCATTTGCACCCTGTTCTAACAAACTTTTTGCAGTTGCTTTGCTTTCCGGAGAATGAAATGGCAGGATTATTTTCCCATAGTTATCGATCATAGTCCGACCGGCACGACCAGCGATATTCCAAAAATCATTCGGACTTAATATATTGTGGGTTCCGCGGGTATAGGTATCAAAAAAAACAGTGGATACCGGAAAATTAACTCCTTCGGCAACGGTGGATGTAGCGCAAATGAAATTAATTTTCCGCTGACGGATAAGATGTTCAACCAATAATTTTGTTTCGTCGGACATCCCGGCATGATGGGTGGTAATCCCTTTTTCCAACAATCGTGAAAGCCGGGTCTGGCTGCCAACTTCATCATCAATGTATTTTCTGACTAATTGAATTTCATCATCAGCACTTACTTTTTCAATAAATTTCGAAATAAATTCAGCCCTTTTACCGGCTGTTCCTTTACCTTTACAGAGAACAAGCATCGATTTTCCTTCCTCGGCAAATTGTTTTGCGGCAAATTCCAGAATCCTGTCCTTACCAGTTGTACTCTCTAACAGATAAGGATTGGGAAGTATAATATTTTTAATCGGCTGCGCAGAAGAATAAGGAGAAGCCAATACATCGAAATGAACATCATTGATACTATTGGTAACATGACACTTAACTCCGGCAATCAACTTTTCTGCTGGCTTCCAATCTACTTTAATCGAATTTCCACCGCCCAGCCAATCGGTCAACACATCACCTGCCTGATTGATAAAAGGCGAAAGCAACATAAATTTTGCCTGCGGACGTTCCCTGCGTAAAATGGCAAGCAACAATTCCAGCCGGGCTCCTCTTTCTCCGTTTTGTACCGTATGAGCCTCATCCACCACAAACATCGACACATCTTCCACCGAAGGATGATTCCGGCGTATCAACAAGTCTAATTTCTCGGGCGTTGAAACCAATATATCAATATTACTCTCTGAACTCAGAAAACTATTTTCCGTTGGATCAATTTCGATGGCAGAGGAAGTCTTTTCTATTACCAGGTCAAGTCCTTCCAAATCTGTTTTCAAGTCGTGATAAACCTGATTTACCAATGCCCTTGAAGGAACAATAAAAACAATCTTCGCCTGAGGCTTCAGGGACTTGG
>JANJXE010000291.1 GCA_024709185.1 Paludibacter sp. | reverse complement strand
CCAAGGTGGTGGCGTTTGTGGTGATGATGCCTGTATTGGTTATTTTAAGTATGGCTATTGGTTTGGTTGGCGGTTATGCGGTGGGGATGTTCTCGGATATCATTAGTACGGCCGATTACCTGCTGGGGATTCAATATGCCTTTATACCCTATTACGTCTTCTATTCACTCATCAAATCGGTGTTTTTTGCCTTTATTATTTCCTCGGTGGCTTCCTACTATGGCTATTATGCCTATGGTGGTGCTCTCGATGTGGGGCGGGCAAGTACCAATGCAGTGGTGAACAGCAGTATTCTTATCCTGTTTTTCAATATTCTGATTACTAATATTATGCTTAATTAAAACAGGATGATAACGGTAACTAATGTTGATAAGATTTTTGGCGATAATCATGTGTTGAAGAATGTGTCGGCTACCTTTGAAGCTGGTCGCACGAATATGATTATCGGAGCAAGTGGTTCGGGTAAGACTGTTTTGATGAAAAGTATAATTGGCCTGCACCGCATCGAACACGGACGAATTGAGTACGATGGACGCAATCTGCCCGATATGCGGATGAGTGAAATCCGCCGTCTGCGCCGTGAAGTAGGTATGTTGTTTCAGGGTTCGGCTCTGTTCGACTCGCTGAGTGTGCTCGAAAATGTGATGTATCCGCTTGAAATGTTTTCAGGAACGTCGAAGGAAGAAATGAAGGAACGGGCCATTTCCTGTCTGCGCCGCGTGAACCTTCCTGAACACTCCTATAAACTGGCACCTTCTGAAATAAGTGGCGGGATGCAGAAGCGCGTAGCCATTGCCCGGGCTATCTCCCTTCAGCCTAAGTATTTATTCTGCGACGAACCCAATTCAGGGCTCGATCCCAAAACTTCGCTTATCATCGACCAGCTCATCTGTGAAATCACCCATGAGTTTGAAATTACGACTATCATCAACTCTCACGATATGAATTCGGTGATGGAGATTGGCGAAAAAATCATTTTTATAAACAAAGGTGAGAAAGCCTGGGAGGGAAGTAAGGAAGATATTTTTCATGCAGATAATGAAGATCTGAATGATTTTGTGTTTGCATCAGAGTTGTATAAAAAAGTAAAAAAGGCACATCAGTAATTTTGCTCCCCGGCCATTTTGCAATTGGTTTTGCAGTTGCCGTATGTGCTTTACTAATTAAATAAGAAAATGAAGATTATATCCTATAATGTAAACGGCATCCGTGCCGCCATGACCAAAGACCTCATCGGCTGGCTGAAAGAGGAAAATCCGGATGTGCTCTGCCTCCAGGAAACCAAGGCGCAGCCCGAACAGATTGATACTATGGCCTTTGCCGAACTGGGTTATACCACTTTTCTGCACTCGGCCGAGAAAAAAGGCTATAGCGGTGTGGCAATCATCACTAAAATTACGCCCGATAATATTGTCATAGGTATGAATAATCCGCGTTTCGACTCCGAAGGTCGCGTGATTCGTGCCGACTTTGGTGATCTTTCGGTGATTTCGGTGTACATTCCTTCCGGTTCATCAGGGGATGAACGACAGGCTTTCAAGATGGAATTTCTGGAAGCTTTTCTTCCCTTTATCAACGAGGTGCGCAAAACCCGTCCAAATCTGATTGTGTGTGGCGACTATAATATCTGTCATAAACCGATCGATATCAATCACCCCGAGCGACAGGTGGGTGTGTCGGGTTTCCTGCCCGAAGAACGCGAATGGCTCGATCGCTTCGAAGCGACCGGCATGGTGGATACCTTCCGCGTGTTCGACCAAAGTGCTGAGAAATACAGCTGGTGGAGCTTCCGTGGAGGCGCCCGTTACCGCAACGCCGGCTGGCGTATCGATTACCATTGGGTGAGCGAACCACTGCGCGACAGGCTTACCGATGCCCGCATCTTAGCCGATGTGGTGCATTCCGACCATTGCCCGGTGACTGTTGAGTTATCTTAAAAAACTTAAATATTGAACTTTTACGCTTAATCACAGCGTTTTTGTGGTTACTTTTGCATTCCAAAATCCAACTCAATGAGATCCAACTGGTTTAAGTTTAACATACTTCTGATCGCCGTGGTGGTGATGAGTTCCTGCCTCTGGGAAGATGACGAGAGGGAACTGTCGACAAATCCGAATTTTTATTCATTGAAATTCGCGAAAAACGATAGTATTCCTAATCTGGAAACAGCGGTTTTTTCGCTCGAATACGATGATATCCTCAAGGATTCCATCATTGTAAATCTCGACTCATTGCCCTATCTCACCCGCATCGATAGTGTGAATCCGACTTTTACATTTATGAGTACTGCCGTTTCATATCTGATTCTGAAAGATTCACTTGGAACTGGTACCGACACTATCGCACTCACTGGAAAGGATACAGTGGATTTTACCAGGGTTGTTTCGGTGTTAAACTATGCAGAAGACCAAAAAGCAAACCGGACTTATCCGATTAAAGTGAATGTACACCAGGTACGTCCCGAACTGTTTCACTGGACACGCATGAATCCGGCTGTGTATTCGCATTCCGGATCGATTCAGAAAACGGTGATGTTCAATAATCGTTTCCATTTCTTCGCCAGTTCAGGTTTTAATAATCACCTCTACACCTCTGCTGATGGAGTTATCTGGACACCTGTTGTTCTTCAGGGATTACCCCGTGATATAGTCGATTTACGTTCAATTACCATTTTCAATAATGCGTTGTTTTATGTACACGAAAATGGTGAGTTGTATTCATCTCCCGATGGCAGTTTATGGGCTAAGGTTCCTGCAGATGCGGGTACACATACCTTTGTCAATCTGCTCTTTGTGCTGGAAGGAAAGCTCTGGGCGACTGTTCGTAATACTGTTTCAGGCAATCATTATTTCGCAACTTCCACAGGTGGAGTCTTTTGGCAGGTGGGTGAGCCTATTCCCGGTAATTTTCCGGTAGGTGATTTTGCATCGCTGGCCTTTGCATCGCGTACCAACAAGCCTAAAGCCATCGTGCTTGGAGGATACTCGGCAACAGGAAATTTACTGCGCAATGCCTGGAGTGTACAGCGAAACATAAACAATGAATACAAATGGGTGGACTTCAGTCTGGAAAATACAAGTCTTGTATCGCTGGCCGGAGCTTCGCTGGTGTCGTACGACGATAAACTGCTGTTGTTTGGCGGGATGGATGCCGACGATCGCGTTATTGATCCCTTCTACATGGAATCGATAGATGAAGGG
>JANJXE010000286.1 GCA_024709185.1 Paludibacter sp. | reverse complement strand
CGGTGCAGTTTGCCCGGGCAATGCAGCAAGCAGGCAATAGCTGCGAACTGATATTACTCCCGGAGACTAAACATGCTTTCGTGTGTGTAAATTGGAAAGCTACAGAGCAGGAAGTTGTTCAAGCCTTTTTGCTAATGGATAATTATCTTGTAAAGCAAGGCTATCTGAAAGGGAAACCAACCCTTGTACTATCTGCAAATCCCGCCTGGAAACCAATGGGATTAGTAAACTAGAAGAAATTATTTTCAAATTAATCGAGCAACCATTTCCATACCGGAATAATTTTGATATAAAAATCTTTTACTTGTAATTCTTCTTCTGAATCAGCCGTTAAAATCAATCCTTCCTTCAAATTATATGTTTTAAGGGCATCAGTTAATCCATCAATCTCCCTCTTTTTAGTGAGTTCATTTTCAAATGAATAGCACACCTGTATTGCCTGATTAATGCTCATTCCGTTGCGAATAACAAAATCACATTCTCCTTTGTTTTGATGATAATAAACTTCATGGCCACGTCGTTTTAGTTCTACAAACACCATGTTTTCCAGCAATCGACCTTTGTTTTCAGTAAAGCTAAACCCAAGTTTTAAAACCAACGCATTATCAACAAAATATGTTTTTTTGGGATTGATAAGTTGGGACTTAAGCGAATAATCAAACCTGGCAATTTGAAATAAAAAATAGGTATTTTCTACAAATTCTATGTAATTGTGGACAGTTGTGGCGTTATAACGCCTATCACCGTTGTGAGGGATTTGTTAGTTGATGGTTTAGTAACATTACTCGCTAAGAAAAAAACTAATTGCAACAACTCCCTTTCATTTGTCAATTTATTTCGCACCAATACATCTTTGTAAAGAATTGATTCATAAAGCTGTTTTAAGTAGAGATCCTGGTTTGTCTTCAAATATAACGGAATGCCTCCGTTTGTAATATACTCCTGAAGCAACCCGGCAATTATACCTCTATCAACGGTAGCATATATATTATCAGCGGGTAAATTAAAATTTTTAAAACTAATAAACTCTTTAAATGAAAATGGATAAAGTTCAAATCGGACATATCTACCGGTTAAATGTGTACCCAATTCACGACTTAGCATAGTAGCATTGGAACCGGTTAAAAACACTTTTTTTCCCGAATCATACAATCTTCTTACATATCTCTCCCAACCAGCAATATTTTGAATTGCATCAAAATAAAACGTATGTTGCTCGCCAAACATTTCAATGAAAACTTCATTTAACAGTTGAAAATGCTCAACGGTAAAATTAATTAACCGCTCATCATCAAAATTAATAAAGTAGTTCTGCTCTTTTTGCTTGTTCCGGATTTGTTGTAATAAAACCGATTTACCACAACGGCGAACACCAGAGATGACCAGAATTTCCTGAATGTCAAGCAATTCCTGTGGTATAATGCGCTGAACTTCCTGAAAATTATTTTGTTAAGCTTGTTCTTTAAGAACAATTTTCAGAATCTCCTTCATATATATCTTTGATTTTTTTCACGCAAAGATTAGTATTTTCTATTTATAATGCAATAATACTGATATTTATTCTATTATCAATAGAACATAATGCGCCATCTCTCTATTTTCAATAGCATTATAGAGACTTGACGTTTTAAAAAATAATTTTCAATTCTCGGAGATTGCTATAAAATATCGATTAGTACGTGCTTTTTAAAGGTTTTATAACCATGTAACATTTCACATATAAAATGATATGATTTTTATAATGACTCCAGTTTAATGCCAATATATTTGTTGCGAGATATAATCATTAAATCATAATATAAATTTTAAAATGAGATACTTATGAAAAAATTCTTACTAATAGTGAGCTTTATATGGGTAGCGCTGGCAGGAGTCGGGGCAGCTACATACACATGGAAAGGAGGGGCTTCTGGTGCTTGGTCGACATCGACAAACTGGAATCCGGAAAGAACAACTCCTGCAACAACTGATATTTTAGTGTTTGATTTGGGAAATAGAGATGGTGCAAATACTGCCGGAGATGTAAATGTGAGTGATGTAAGTAATGAAACAATCGGACAATTGCATATTGTGAGAGCAACTGGTTCTTCAACAGGGTTTAAAATACTTACAATGTCCGGAACAATTACCACTTTGACGATTACAGGTGATTTGGTGATTGGTTTTTATGCAAGTGGAACTAATTGCAGATTAAATGATGGTGGAAATACGATTAAGGTTGGAGGTAATTTTACTACAGTTAACAATCAAAGTGCTTCCGCCATATATCATGCTACTGGTAACGGAAAAATTGTTTTTACAAATGCGACAGCAACATTAGCTTCAGGAGCTACATCAGGTAACGCTACCTTTCAGAATATTGAGATCGGAGATGGAGTTAACCCTGCAAATCTCACAATTGGTGGCCCATTTTTGGTTAAAGGTAACTTACACATTAATAGCAATGCAACAATAACTCAAAATGCAAAAACATTAATTCTTGAATCAACATCAGGAGTTGGGGGAACAATTTCAGGTAGTGGAAATATCATCTTCACTGGCTCAGGCGGTGTGCTTTACATACAGGGTACAGCCGGTGCTGAAGAACAGAATATTGGCATCATGAATTTAAACACAGCAAGTGAAGCTAACAGTACCATTAATTCTATTCAGTTCTTACGTCCAAATTCAGTTTTTACATTTGGTACAGCTTACAACAATAATGTTGTTGTCAATGGGTCAATTAGAATAGATGCAGGGATATTTGACGATGGAGGTAATGCAGTTATAGTTAAAGGTGGTACCATTTTAGATGTAAATCCAACAGTAGGTTCTGGAACAGGTATTCACAGAGGTACAGGCAAAATTGTGGCTGCAAGAACTGCCGCAAGTCCATTGTTAGTTAGAGCAGGCAAAACACTCACTATCGGCAATCTCGAAATCGGCTCTGCTTCTGGCGCTGTAACCTATACAGTTGGATCAGGAACAAACCTAACAATAAACGGAACTCTCACATTATCTAAAGCAGGTTCAGTTATCAATGCCAGCGGATCCAATATCACTTTCCAAAATGCTGATGTTCCGATTGCGCTAACTGCCGGAACAATTACCACAGATGCCAATACAACTATCAATTTTGGTTCTACAGGTAATACCGGAGGTGCTGCTTTTTCAATTCCAAACAATTTATTCACTTCTGCTCCGACAGTAGGTACAATCAACATAAGCCGCAATAATCCTTTGACTTTTAACAATCAGGCAGTAACTGCAACTACCATCAATGTGAATCCGGGCTCAAAACTTTCGCTGGGTGCAGCAGTATCTGTTACCAACCTGAACATGAAAAGTAATGCTGGCAGTGGCACCGCAACCCTTTTGCATAATGGCAATACCGTTACCGCAACAACCACCAATGTCGAACAATACCTTTCCTCCGGTCGTCAGTGGTGGTACCTTGCCAGTCCGCTTTCGGAAGCTACCAGCAACGTTATTCGTCCAACCGACTCACCCAATCTGATTGGTGAATACACCGAATCAACCACCAGTTATTCGGCTCCCTTTGCTGCTAACTCGGCTACAGCTTTAACTCCCGGAAAAGGATATGTGGTTAAGTTCCCAAATACTGATGCACGCACAATCACCTTCACCGGTGGCTCTCTGAATACGGGTGATAAACCGGTTACCGTTACCCGCACGGGCACTACTGCCGCCAAGCGTGGTTTTAACCTGGTAGGTAATCCATATCCTTCGTATATCGATTGGGATTTGGTGTATGCCGATGCTACGGGTATGAGAAATGCTATTTGGTTGCGTACATTTAATGGCTCAGCAATGACTTTCTACACCTATGGCGATGGCGATGGCGTGCCTGTTGATCTGGCAACGGATCGAATTGCGCCCATGCAGGCTTTCTGGGTGAAAGTAGCTGCCGATAATACAACTCCATCACTCACTTTCAAAAACACACATCGCGATCATTTCACTACCGGAGCTAATCCGTTGCGGGTGAAAGCTAACGATCTCCGTCCGCGACTTCGTCTGGTAGTTTCGAATGGTCAGGTAAAAGACGAAACACTTATCGTAGGCAAATCCTATGCTTCCAACCTGCTCGACAGCTATGATATCGAAAAAATGTCGGCTGATAATACTTCCATCCCCGAACTCTTCTCGCTGGTGCAAAATCAGGAAATGGTAATTAATTCGATGCAGGAACTGAATGAAGGAATACTTGTTCAACTTGGTTTTCGGCCAGGCCAGGCAGGAAATTACAACCTGGAAGTTACACAGCTTGAAAACATAAATGCAAAAGTAGTATTGGTTGATAATCTGACTTCGACCCAAACCGAACTTCAGGCGGGAACTACCTATAGCTTTAGCTCTGATGCCACCGTAACTAACAGCCGTTTCAGTATTGAATTCAGGGCGCCGGGAGCAACAACTTCCGTTAAAGAGGTAAATGCCTCCAACACCCTCGTGTATGTAACCGACGCTAACCAAATAGCGGTTCAATCGATGGCTATTACAAAGGCTGATGTCATCAGGGTGTACAATATGGCGGGTCAGCAACTGGCAATGCTGAATGCCGACGGGCACAACACCCTACTGAAACAGTCGTTCAGCGCAGGCGTATACCTGGTGAAGGTGAATAATCATCTTCAGAAAGTAATTGTAAAATAAAAAATAAACAACACATATGAAGACAAAAAGAAAATATTTAAATCCAGCAATTGAAATGATTCGTCTGGATAGTGAAATTTCGCTACAACTTCAATCTGAGGACTCCAATCCGGAGGGTGAACCATCCGGCCCGGGATGGAGCGCATCCGGACGACAGGAATATTTCAGCAACAAACCGCTACAGGAATTTAAAACCTGAGATGTGTAAAGTTTAATTGTGCAGGAGGGAAATGGTACCGTTTTCCTCCTGACTTGTTTTTACTGCCTTTATCGCACTGCTATTTAACACTCTCTTCAAAACGTACGAAAAAAATCTCATTAAACATGCAGGAACTATCCTGTTTATTCAAAAAAAAAACTCTTGCAACATTACTACGGGAAATTGATACTATTTTTACGCTCTAATACACAGTACCGGACTACGTTACTTGATTGATTCCACCGGAACAGGAAGAAAAATAAAATATGGTGACAAACTTACACTCAAATACACTATCAGACTGTTGAATG
>JANJXE010000519.1 GCA_024709185.1 Paludibacter sp. | reverse complement strand
CACATCGGTAAGAACAGTTGTGAACGCACGAGCAGCATTAGCAAATCGCGGAGAAACATATGGGTAGGCAACATCAGCACGACCTGAAAGAGTTGAACCAAGGCCAATCAATCCCGAACCAGAAGTTAATCGCCAGTCGGCAGCTGCTATCTCGGTCATTTTTGCAGCATCATACCCCTGAAATGAAGTAGCACTTGCAAAACCAGGACTGGCAATATCCGTTGCATTTTTATTTCCGTTTGCTGCAGTTATATCAGCATCCACAAAAGCTGCATCACTGAAATAGTTATTGAAAATAGCCAGCTGTATTTCGCTTGCACTTTGAAAAAAGATATTATTTCTGGCATCGGTTGGTCCGGAATTGTTACTGAAAATACTATTCGAAACGCGCGAATACCGTACATTCTGTCCCCAGTACAAACCTCCTACTCCATTGGTGGCATCGGTCGATTTGTTATTTGCAATAACACTGTTTATAATGGAGAAGTGGGTATCCGAATTTACATAAACGCCTGCGGAATAACTGCTTGAGCTATTATTTACAATAACACAATTCACAAGTGCTCCTCCGAAGTTCCAGCCAGCAGTAGGACTTACCAGCGTTGCATGTCGTTTAATAAATACCGCAGCACCATAGGTCGAACCATTATTATTTCTTATAATACAGTTTTCAAGCACAGTTCCCACGCTCATGGCAACAGCCGAACCATAAGAGCTTGAACCCCGTTGCAATACAAATCCGTCTACTTTGGTAATTTTATCAAAAGCAACCGCCGGAGCCTGATCGCCGGTATACAAAATCCGTCGTGCGAATTGTCCATCGAGAATGGTCTGGTTGTTCAACAAATCGCGCACTCCACTACCATCGGCTGCATAACCGCCCATTAGTTGCACATTGTTTTTCAATTGAATGGATGCGGGAATAAGATATGTTCCGGCAGCAAAATAAACGGCACCCTGATTAAGATCAGCAGCAACTGCATCAATCATTGCCTGAATGTCGGCGGTTCCGGCAGCATTGGCCCAGGAACTTCCATCGCCGGTGCCATCTGCTTTAACATAACGGGAAATCTGGGCAGAAATGCCAGTGGCAAGCGCCAGAACAAGAACTAAAAACGTAATTTTTTTCATGGGTATATCATTT
>JANJXE010000271.1 GCA_024709185.1 Paludibacter sp. | reverse complement strand
AATGGAGCTGTAAATAATGGCTGGGGTGATGCCATTATTCTCGACAACGGAAGTGCTGTCGGAGACTCGCTGCTAATTCAAAACTGTACATTTTTTAACAATGGCAAAAACAATGTTGGACTGGGCGGAACGATAGCAATTAATTATGGTAATATTAAAATTGGGATTAAAAACAATACCTTTGCATCAAACAGAGGTAACGATAATGTTGGAGACTTATTTTTAATTCCTAATAGTGGGTGGCCTAATAAACTAAGTTATATTGGTAACTTATTCTATGAAAGTCGTGGTATTGTCATTCCGAATGGCTACCCAAAACCCGCATTCGTAGCATACAATTTATCGACCAACTCTATAAATGTACAGGAAGGAATTGAACATATCGACTATGATCCTACTACTAATGTTGGTAATTGTGTTGCTGGAACTGATATTAAAGTGGAATTGAACGCCGGAGTGCCATACCTTAAAGATAACGGCGGTAAAGTAAGAACCATAAAGTTAACAGGTAGTACATTTGAGGATAATCTGGCCATTGAGTTTATTGCCGAACCTGTAGGGGCACCTTACGATGCAAGAGGAGTTGCCCGCAAATCAAATTATCAGGACTGTGGTGCCTATGAAGTTACATCAACTACTTCGATAAATGAAAATAGATTAAATAATCTTACTGTTATGTATGACAGATCAAACTCCAGACTTTTATTTACGGAATCGCTGAGTGGTAAAGTAATTATAACCGACCTGTCAGGTAGGGCTATATCTCAAAAATGGGTTTTAAACGACAAATCTTTACCTTTACAACCATTATCCAACGGGGTTTACATTGTATCATTCCGAAATTATAACGGAGTCCAGGGTACTTCGAAAATTATTGTCCAATAAGCACATTTCCTCATCACGCTACAAAAAAGTAGCGTGATGAAAAATTCAAGTCATTAATAAACTTATCGTCATCTCATGAAAATTACAAAGCAGACTAGTTTCCTTCTGATAGTGTGGTTAACCACAGTTGCTATGATTTCAAAGGCATCTGTTTCGGCAAGTGTTAATTACTTGCCTCAAACACCGGGCTATTCTGAATCGGTAGCAACATTTAGTTACGAAGGCGTTTCACAGGGGGTACGACTTGCTGCTGTTTCATTACAGGGATTAGTAAACCGCGATACTGCACGGATATATTTGTTGGAGAGACAATCACGATGGTTGTTGGATTTGTATAAGGAACAGGGAATTATTAAAAATGACACAGCATATACGAATATTTATACATTGCTGAAGAATTTTAAAAGATATTTCAAAGGCGCTGTTGTTTTTGATCCTACAAAAGGATTTACAGTCAACGTTGCCAGTAATATTGCGGGAATTGAAGATCGCGTGATTATCTCACCTGATATGTTAACCTTGTTTAAAAGGCATTTAGGATCGGAAATCGACATAAAAGACCTCAGAAACTTTAATTTCCCGGATGCGTTGTCGGCATATACTTGGTATGAGCAGAATGTGTTGCCTTTGCAATCGAAATCATTTCTGTCTGTGGCCGACCGGTATTATATGCATGATGTATACCGCGATTATTTAATTCAACATAAAGTCCCTACCTTTTGGTTGCCCGGGACGGCAGATGCCGATTATAATACTGCTCTAGAAAGCAAAATAATTAATTTACTGAGTACAACCCCACCAAATATCCCCGTGTTAGGATTTTGGCCGGGAGTGGATGATAACGGAAAGAGTACAGGGTATGAAGAATATGCAGGTGTTAAACTTGCAGGGAGGTACGGAAAATTCACACTCGTAAATACCTGGGTTGGAAATTATAGTTTTCACACGGCTATAAATAACAAACAAATTAGTTACAAGCAAACGAAAGTAAGAGCAAAGGAATATAAAACGTATGATCCGTCCAAAAAATATGTTGCTTTAATTATGATTGAGAGTGGTGATTCTCCGGCTTATTTACAATACGGTTTGAATCAGCGGCAATGGAGCGACCCTTACAGAGGTCAGGTACCTATTAGTTATGGCATCACCCCCTCTGTTAAATATTTGTTGCCGGGACTTACCAAATACCTTTATGATACTGCAACTGAAAATGATTTTTTCTTTTGTTCGATATCAGGCGCAGGATATTGCTATCCGTTTGAAGGTTATTGCGATTTGACGGTAGATCCGGCAAAGAATAAGAGAGATTATTTCAGCATCACAGCCGAGAATATGAAAATGCTGGACATGGACATGATGGGACTTTATACACATCCCGGGTCAAAGTGGACCACAACCGACAAGCAGATTGCCAAAACTTACATTGAACCCATGAAGGGTCTGAAATCGATCATATCAGGGATGCATCGTGTTGGCTATACCGGAGCAAACGGTAGTGAAATTCTGGATAGTGTAACTGTTCATCATACACTCACTTTTTGGCCAATGGTGGATATTCCATGGGATGATACTTCTAAAGATGAATCAGCAGTAAACTTTCTTGAGAATGAAATAAAAACCTATGGAGCAGGAGGTAATTTTATTCAGGCTATGTTTTATAGTTGGATTTATGGTCCAAGAAGATTAAAACAGCTGAAGGATAAAATGGAAGCACAGGGATATGTGTTTGTGACGCTGAATGAATTTGATTATTTATGCAGGGTTGCAAGAAATTGGAAACAAATAGTAAACACGACCACTGCTGTAGATACGCTGAACAGCGAACAATTGCTGCAATGTTATCCGAATCCAAGCTCTGGAACGGTATTTTTTCCGGAGGCGCTGACCAATGAACTTACGATTCGTGACATTACAGGAAAGCTGATAGCAAGCATAGCCGGTGAAAATATTGACAAAATTGATTTAGGCCAATACGGTAAGGGTATTTATTTTCTGAAAACCACAAATGGACTCACCTCAAAGATTGTAATAATATAACTATGTATCATTCAGATAAAAGAATAGTAATGACGCTGGATGCCGGGGGCACCAACTTTATTTTCTCTGCAATACAAGCAAATCAGACAGTGGTGGAGCCTGTTAAATTGCCATCGAATGCCGATAATCTTATCAAATGCCTGGAGGTTCTGGTGGATGGATTTACCCGGGTTTTGCACCAATTACCGGAAGCTCCGGTTGCAATTAGTTTTGCATTTCCGGGACCTGCAGATTACGTCAACGGTATTATTGGCGACCTGCCAAATTTGAAAGCATTCAGAGGAGGTGTCGCACTCGGTCCGTATCTTCGGAATAAGTTTAGTATACCCGTATTTATAAATAATGACGGTGATTTGTTTGCATACGGTGAATCCATTGCTGGTATTCTCCCCGAAATCAATC
>JANJXE010000515.1 GCA_024709185.1 Paludibacter sp. | reverse complement strand
TTGGCTGTTGCTCACGAAAAATGTAGATATCGCACTTGAGCGGCTGGTAACCGTACTGATCATCGCCTGTCCCCATGCACTCGGGCTTGCCATACCGCTGGTAGTGGCCCGTTCTACATCACTGGGTGCGAGCAACGGCCTGCTTATCCGAAACAGGGTTGCACTGGAAAAGTCGAGAGAGATCGCGGTGGTCACGATGGATAAGACCGGCACACTCACAGAGGGAGATTTTCGTGTTTCCGCTGTTGAGTCCCTATCCGAGAAGTGGAGCAACGACGAAGTTTTGCGCCTGATGGCATCGCTGGAGAGCCATTCCAACCATCCCCTGGCTATCGGCATTATGGAAAAAGCGGAAAAGCGGAATATTCGCTTTCCGGCACCTCAGAATGTAACGGTCATCAGTGGCACCGGTCTGAGTGGATCGGCAGAAGGCAAGCAGCTGCTGATCGTAAAACCAGCTTATCTTGATCAGCACAATCTGTCTTACGACAACAATCGATACCAGGAGTTGGCTCAGAAAGGGAACTCGGTAAGTTATCTGATTGTGGACAATGAAGTGGCCGGTATTGTCGCACAAGGCGATGAGATTAAGGAAGAAGCCAAAACCACTGTGGATGGTTTGAAACGGATGCACATTACGCCTGTAATGCTCACGGGCGATAATGAAGATTACGCCAAGAGCGTGGCATCACAGGTTGGCATCACCGAAGTACACGCAGAACTCCTGCCTCAGGACAAGGAAAAACTCATTCAATCCTGGCAACATAGCGGGAAGCCGGTCATGATGGTGGGCGACGGGGTAAACGATGCGCCTGCACTGGCCAGGGCAGATATTGGAGTGGCCATTGGTGCAGGAACAGACGTGGCCATTGATTCGGCCGATGTGGTACTGGTCAAAAGCAACCCATCCGACATCCTGCATTTTTTCTCGCTGGCAAAGAATACAACCCGAAAGATGGTGCAGAATCTCTGGTGGGGAGCAGGCTATAACATCATTGCCATTCCGCTCGCAGCAGGCGTGATGGCTCCGGTAGGGATCATATTGAGTCCGGCCGTGGGAGCCGTACTGATGTCCATCAGTACCATTGTGGTCGCGCTCAACTCAATGACGTGAAAATTATCCTAGATATTTTGTTTTTTTATAGTATTTCTGCATCTTTGCAAAAGAGTTGTTGAAATTAGATGTTTTTGTTGTATAAAAGATCAAGCACATTAAAATGTAATATTTTCTTAACGGTTATGTAACATTTAATAACCATCTTTGTAACGTAAAATAAAATTGCGTAATAACAGCTGGTGAAATGTTTTTGCATGGATAAGCA
>JANJXE010000514.1 GCA_024709185.1 Paludibacter sp. | reverse complement strand
GGGAGTACTGGGCAGCAACTGAATTTCCCATTAATGCTACCAACATTCGAGTAGTCGAAAATCCGGATGCCAAAGATGTCGATGACCTTTTCACTTTTCATTACGACATACCGGAAAAGGTTACTTCTGTAGCTTCTACTGAATCATTAAAAGTCGTAGAATACTCACCAAAAAGCTTTGCAATCATCGGTGATACAAAGCCCCTAAAAGACAAATTGAAAGCTCTTGGTGGCAAGTTTAACTTCCGGCTTACTTGTGGAGCTGGATGGATTTTCCCAAACGCTATAAAAGAAAACGTACTAGAAGCATTACAGTTATGAAACAGTTCATCAAAGAAAAGCTGGTTGAAATGTACTCAACCTGCGATACTGACCAATACGGTCAGGTTGCCCAATTCAATTTAGATATAAAACGATTATTCGGTGATAAATCCGATGAAGTGTTGGAATACATCAAAACAGATCCGGTCATCAGTGTATCAACCTTCTGTAATCGATACTTCACCTACATGGCGGTTCGGGATATACTGGATAAGGATATCGACAAAGCTTGCACAGAAGCCCTGAGAAACAATGCAAACTATATACGCAACATTAACAGGTGGTAGCCATGACAAAGACCAGGCAAGCAGAAATAACGCTCTACAGCAACGGTTACATCATCGAGTATGTAATCTCTCCCAGAGGAAAGAAATTGGCAGTAGCTGTCAAAGATGACAAACGCACCTACGGTACCACTGTACTGGAACTGGTGAAAAAGCTTAATTTAATCACTCATTAAAACTATAGTTATGTTAGCAAACAGACGAGACCTTCGCAAACTAAAATCAATCTCCGGAATGGCAGGCAAACTGCGGTCTGCCTACACCGGACTTTCACAACCCACAAAGGATATGCTTCAACAGGAATTCCGTGGTGGAACTGAAAACCATATTATCCGGTTTGAAGCGAATATTAATCAAGCAGTTGAATCCATTAAAACACCATAAAAATGAAAGTACGTTGTGATATTTGCAAGGATTTATACATCCTATCAAACGAAGAAGAAGCCCTTTTTGAAGAGGGGCTTCTTGAAATCAGAATCTGCCCGGATTGTGAGCTTTACGAGGAAATGAGCCCGGATGATATTTGTGAGTATATGTCTTATTCGGATGCTGATTGTGGGTTGTAGTTGTCATAAACATCTGAAAAAAGATATATTAGCCCTCAAAAAAACCGAGCAGTAAAAAATAATTATTATTTTTACAGCTATTATGGAAAAGAGGAAACATATCACATCAAAAATCAAGACTGAAATAGTGTTGTCCCTGTTACGTGGTGAAGATGCGGAATTATTAAGCCGTGAGCATGGAGTGACTATAGCAGATATCTCCCAATGGCGGGATGAGTTTATTGAAAACGGCACAACAGGGTTTAAGCGTAAACCTGATGATTCCAGGCTCAGTGCTGCCGAACGTAAGATTGGACAGCTTCAGATGGAGCTTGAACTAACAAAAAAAAAGAACGAATTAGTGGCAAAACTAAGAAAGAGGTGATCTCTGCGTTAATACAGGAACGCTATTCGTTTACTGGAAAGCCCTTCTTTCCGGCTCATCATAAAAATACGTTGACGTTGCAGGGGCATTTTCGAGATTACCAAGTCGATCAAAAGAGAGAGATCTTTGGCAAACAGTTCTTCTTCCGGCTCATAGGTCTCAGATTGGTTTAAACGACTGAGATTGTATTTTTCCTTTACAAGGTTGTGTTCGTATTGGTTATAAATCATATGTCTTGCCATGGTGAACAAATAAGCCTTAAATGACTTGACTTCTTTCATGGCCGTGCGATTTACCCACACTTTATAAAATATTTCCTGGGCCATATCATATGCTTCTTCCTCATTTTTTATGAAACCCGATAAAAAATGATAGATCTTCGGATGATAGGTAAGGAATAGTAATTCGTAAGAACGATGATCACC
>JANJXE010000232.1 GCA_024709185.1 Paludibacter sp. | reverse complement strand
CTATGTGGGTTACGAAGAAGGGGGGCAGCTTACCGAGCGCGTGCGGCGTAAACCTTATTCTATTGTTTTGCTTGATGAGATTGAAAAAGCCCATCCCGATGTTTTCAATATCCTGTTGCAGGTGATGGACGAAGGACGCATTACGGATAGTCTTGGTCGCCGTATTGATTTTAAAAATACGATTATCATCATGACTTCTAACGTTGGAACCCGTCAGTTGAAGGATTTTGGCAAGGGCGTAGGATTTAATACTCATTCAGAACTGGAGCTTAATTCGGATTATTCCAGAGGGGTGATTCAAAAGGCCCTGAATAAAACTTTTTCACCGGAATTTTTTAATCGCGTTGACGAAATAATCACCTTTGATCAATTAAGCCGGGATTCCATCCGAAAGATTATTGATCTTGAACTGAAAGGAATTTTCTCACGGGTTACTGCTATGGGTTATCATCTGGAATTGACCGATGAAGCAAAAGATTTTATTGCTGAACGTGGTTACGATATTCAATTCGGTGCCCGTCCGTTGAAGCGTGCTATTCAGCGGTACCTCGAAGATGAGCTGGCGGATGTAGTGCTTGCGGGAGAGCTTCACGAAGGCGATACCATAGTGATGGGAATGAACGATGCTGCCGATGGTGTGAAAGCGCAGGTACGTACAAAAGAAGAACCTGCCCAGCTGGAAACGACCTGATAGCTTATTGAAAAATAAGAAGTTAAACCTTCATTCAGAGAGTTCTGGATGGAGGTTTTACCATTTTTTAAGTTCGCAATACAGCCTCTGAACAGGTAAGCCCATCACGTTGTAAAATGATCCTGTTATTTGTTCAACACCAATATAGCCTATCCATTCCTGGATACCGTATGAACCGGCTTTGTCAAAGGGTTTAAAATGTTCCAGGTAATATTCAATTTCTTCCTCAAGAAGGTTGGCAAATCGCACTTCCGAAACTGTATGAAAGGTTTTTCGACGATAGGCAGTGCTGATGCATACTCCTGTAATAACCTGGTGTGTATTGCCCGAAAGCTGTTTGAGCATACGTTTTGCATCTTCACGATTTGCTGGCTTGCCAAGCACCTGATTGTTGAGTAGAACAACTGTGTCGGCTGTAATTAATAAATGAGTTTCACTTACCTGATCAGCAAAGGCGTCTGCTTTTTTTTCAGCAAGATACATCGGTATGCGAATGCCCCGCAGAGTGTCGGGATAGGTTTCTTCCACATCTATGGTTTGCACGTTGAAGTCTATTCCCAGACCGCTGAGGAGTTCGTTGCGACGTGGTGATGCAGAACCCAGAATGACGGAATAATTGCGTAGATTATCGAGCATATTTTTAAATAATTGGAAAATGGTTGTTGAAATTCAGTAACCACACCAGGGCATAGGCCGAACCGCTTACCATAAGTACTTTTAATACATCCGAAGCTTTTCGGAATTCACCGGGTTGCCGGGCTTTAATAATAAGAAATCCCAGCCAAAACAGAGGCAGTACTGTGCTTACCAGCAGATAAAAGGCTCCCGACCAGTGTGTATAAGGAATAATGCTATACAAGAACCACCAGATTATCAGCAGGGATAGCATTAGTAATGCTAAACAAAGGTAGCGAGTGATAGTCAAACCTGCCACAACCGGCAATGTGCTGCATCCAGTCAGTTTATCGCCTTCAATGTCTTCAGCATCCTTTACAAGTTCGCGAATAAGATTCAGCAAAAAGGCAAATACAGCAAAAAAGGAGATAAGTCTGAATAATTCACCCGGAATAGAAGTTTCATAAAGTAAATCGTGATAGTTCAATTGCAGGTGGGTGACAGTAACCCAGGCTGTTGAAAAAATACTCAGTGCTGATAGTGCTGCAACCAGGATATTCCCCAGAAGAGGCATTCGTTTTAATTTGGCAGAGTAATACCACAGTAAAGCCGCTATGGCCGGGATAAAAAAAGCCCAACTCAGACTTTTCAGCATCCAGGCCAGCAGAAATCCAAACAGGAGAGCACTGATGGTAAGATACCGGTAGATCTTCAGTACCTGCGATAAGTTCATCTTATTTGCAGGTATGACCCGTTTGGGTTGATTGATACGGTCGGTTTGATGGTCGAAGTAATCGTTGATACTATATCCTCCTGCGGCCAGTAACAGGGTAGAGAAAAGCAGTACGGCCAATTCAGGAAATGGAACGTCGGTTGACATTCCATAACTCGCCAGCAAAGGGGCAATGATAGCCCCCACCATCAGAAGCTGAATGAGGAGTATGAGAAGTAGATTTTTGTATCGAATTAACCTTAGTAAATCCATTTAACTATTGAAAATCAGTTTCTTAGTTTAAATACTGATGATATGCCCGCAAAAGTATTACTTTTTTTTGAATTTTCTCTGAATAATGAATTAAAACAGGCTGAAATAAAGTCTGAAATTCAGTTGTAAAATTTGGAATAATTTGTTTTTCCTAAAATAAATTTAAGTATCTTTGCGCAATACCATTATAACCCTAAATGTACAACCCTTTCAGCCGTTTAGTAGTCCTTCTGTCCACTATTGTTCTGTTGGCTTCGTGTATGACTTCGAAGCGCCTGAATTATTTCCAAAAACCCGATGGAGTTATCCCGTCGTATTCCGATACGCTGATCTACGAAGATTATCGGCTTCGGGTAGGGGATCGTCTGTATGTCAGGGTGTATTCCACCCATCGTGAAACAAATGAACTATTCAACGGAGGTGGAATTTATCAATCGGCGTATCTTACCCAGGGAAATTCGGCCTATTCCGATTTGTATTCCTACACAATTCAGAATGACGGCAGCATTACTTTTCCCATGATTGGAAAGGTTCATATGCTGGGTTTGACGGTTCGTGAAGCTACTAAGGCTATGGAACAGGCCATAACTCCTTATCTCGAAAAAACCAATGAACCTGTTATGCAGTTCAGCAGTGTTGATGTGCGGGTTATCGGGCGCTATTTTAGTGTAATTGGAGGAGGTCGGTCGGGCTATTTTCCGATTCAGCGTGAGAAGATTTCAATTTTTCAGGCATTGGCAATGGCCGGTGATATCGGACCCTATGGAGATCGGGGTCATGTGCGGATTATTCGCGAAACAGCAACCGGTACAATTGTCAGGCAGTTCGATATCCGGAGTGAAGATATTCTGCATTCGGAGTTTTTCTATGTAGAGCCCAATGATGTGATTTATATTCAGACACTTAACGATCAGTTTTTCAGTATCTCCAATTTTCCGGCTTTTCTTGCAACGACCATTTCAACCTTGTCGTTTGCAGCTTTCCTGTATAATTTAGTATTTACAAAGCCGGCAACCAACAAAATCACAGTATCCCATGAAACGACACACTACTCAACTTTATGTTATT
>JANJXE010000504.1 GCA_024709185.1 Paludibacter sp. | reverse complement strand
CGCCACGCCTTCGCCACGCACGTATTGCAGTCCTCCGGCGACCTGCGCGCGGTGCAGGACATGCTCGGCCACGCCAGCATCAGCACCACCCAGGTCTACACCCACCTCGACTGGCAGCACCTGGCAAAAATTTATGACCAGGCGCACCCACGCGCGCGCCGCAAAGGCTGACCGACCCATCGACGGTATCGAGGATGTGAGTGCATGCACTCGCGGAAACGTCGAGTTATTCACCCCTAAAGGAATGCCGCGTGCGGACGATTGACTCCGTATGCGCCTCAATCCCGTCCCGCTGCTCGCCCGCCTCGCCGCTCCCCTGCGATCCACCCGCCTCGAAATCCACACCCGTGCCGTGGTCATGCTGCTGCTGGTGCTGGGGATCGCCTTCGCCAGCGCCACCCAGCTCGCGCTGCACATTGCGCGCGACAAGGCCGGCGCCTCGCTGGATGAAGAGGCCGCCGCCCAGACGAAAGCACTCTCCGCACTCGCCATCGCTGCCCGCGCGGAGCACGACTACCGCAGGTTGGAGGCCCATGTACAGGCACTCGTGGGCGGCGGGCACCTGTCCCGCGTCACCTACACCGCACGCGATGGCTATGCGTTGCAGCAGCATGCGCCGCCGATGCGGGCCGATCGCCCCGCGTGGTTCGTCCGCCTCGCCGGCCTGTCCCGTCCGCCAGCCCCGCACGCCGTCATGGACAACGGCATTCACTACGGCACGCTCGTCGTGCAGCCGTCGGCGCATGCCTACGAAGACCTGCTGTGGCAGATGGGCGTCTATCTCGCCGCCTTGCTCGCCGCCGCGTTCATCATCCTCGCCGTGCTGCTGTACCGGTTGCTGAAAAAAGATCTCGGCGGTCTGCATCAGTTACGCGCCGCCGCGCGGCGCATCGAAGCCGGCGAGCACTCGGCATCCGTCGAGCTGCCGTCGGGGAGTCCGCCCGAACTGGTAGAAACCGCGCGTGCCTTCAACCACATGGGCGCAGCGGTGGCCGAGCTGCTCGGCAGCCTCGGCGAGCAGCAGAAAGCGCTCGACAGCGCGGCCTGCGTCACCGAATGCGAACCCGATGGCACGATCATCGGCGCCAACGATGCCTTCTGCATCCTCAGCGGCTACACGCGC
>JANJXE010000500.1 GCA_024709185.1 Paludibacter sp. | reverse complement strand
ATTTGTCCACGGTGCCGACGCGCGCGCCTTCCGGGAGCGTTTGCCGTAGCAGGTTGACCTGCATGTTGTAGGGGGCGACGACCAGGATGTCATCGATGCCGATGCGTTGCTTTTTCCTGTTGCGGTCGACGTAGTGCTGCTGCAGCAGGTTGTCGAAGAGAGCCCGGATGCGGTCGGCTTCCTCGCTGCTGCGCTGGCTGTTGCCGGTGTGGCGAATCGGCAGAAAGCGGATGCCGGACGCGGCGAGGATGGGGTCGGCGTATTTGCACAGGACGAGCTTCTGGTTGGCATTCGCCGCCTCGGGATGCAGGCGGCCGTCGTAGACGGCTTCGGAAATGAACCGGCAGACGGCGGGGGCCATGCGCCAGCTGGTGGGAAGAAAAATACCGAGATCGGGCGGCACCGTGGCACGGCCATCGAGCAGGTATTCGAGGCCGGACTCCCCGGAATGCCCGGGATGGACGCCTTGGGTGGGCTGGCCAAGCTGCATGGGGTCGCCGAGCAGGACGATGTTGCGGGCGCAGGTTCCGAGGGCGACAAGGTTGGCAAGACTGACCTGCCCGGCTTCATCGACGAAGAGGTAGTCGAAGGCCTGGTCGAATTCTTCCTTGGCCAGCAGCCAAGCAGTACCGGCGACCAGCTGGTCATCGGTGCCGATGTTTTCGGCGCTGTCCTCGTCGCGGATGAAGCTGCCATTGAAGTAGCTGTCGGGCTTGCTCCTGCTGGCCTTCTTGACGCCCGTGAAGGTGAATCCCTGGTCCAGCACCACTTTTTCCACTTCGGTCAGCAGGTTGTGAATGGCCTTGTGGCTGTTGGACGCAATCGCGACAGTCCGGCCGCGCTGCAGCAGGTCGGCAATGACGCGGGCACCCGTCCAGGTCTTGCCGGCCCCCGGCGGCCCCTGGATGAATAGGTGGCTGCGATCGAGATTCGCGGCAGCCGCAAGGATCTCCCACAGTTCGGCCGCATCGGAAACGATCGGCTTTCCCGAGCGGCGCTCGCGAATCGCAGGGGGGCTCCGCCGGAGGATCGACTCGAGTGCGGGGTAGCGGTGGTCGCCGGCGAGGATGCTGTCGGCGAACCGGCGCAGCGCGGCCTGCTGTTCATCCGTCTTGTAGGGCTGGCCCGGTCCCAGCGACAGGGTTTCGGGCTGGGGTCGCTTGCTAACGACGCGCAGGACGGCACGGCGGACATTTTCGTCGAGCGCCAGTTCGCCGAGTGGTTCGCCGGTGGCTGCGTTGGTGACGGGGTCGCCCGGCTTCAACTTGGTTTCCTGTTCCGGGTAGTGGTAGGTGTAGACGGTCGAGCGCTTGTCGGGGCGCGGCGGATGCGCCGGATCCCAAGTCAGTCCGGCCAGGCACTCGCCGTCCTCCAGCAGTTCCTCCTCCCCCAGTTCCATGCGCGCGAACATGGCCCACCATTGTGGCTTTGCCTCCCGTCGGTAGAAGTCCAGGAGCTGATACACAAGTTCGCGCACATACGCGTCCTCGTCCCATTCCATGGGGTCGTCGGGGAGATGGCCGAGCAGTCGCTGGCGATATGCGTCAAACAGCGACTCCCACGGCGTTTGGGGGGAGGCTTGCGGTTCGTCCGCGACGTGACGGGCCCATGGCAGGCTCTGAGGCCGCAGCGTCAGCAGCCATTCCCGCAGCTGCCAGGTCGAGCGGCAGTCGTCCTCGTTGTAGGCGCGGATGTCGGCCAGCAATTGCGCGTCGCGGGTTTCCTTCCAGCGCTCGTAGTAGACGATCGACGCCCCGGCGCTCTTGACCTCGCCCTGGCGCTTGCCGGCGTAGAAGGTTTCCAGGTTCTTGATGGAGTAGCGCGGCTCCGAGACGCGCAAGCCTTCCCGGACCACCTTGTACAGGTCGACCAGCTTGCCGGCGCGCAACAGCTGGTCCACCTCGGCCTCGCGCGTGCCATGCAGGGACATCAGGCGCTTGAGGGCGGTCTCCTCGTAGGCCGCATAGTGGTAGATGTGCGCGCCGCGGTGACGTTTGAGACGCTCCATGACGAAGTCGACGAAAGCTTTGAAGGCACGACGTTCCTCCGCGCGGTTGTGCCCCCAGAAGTCGTGGAAGCGGAAACTGCCGCGCTCCAGAATGCCGACGCCGAACAGATACTCCAGGCCGCCATCCTCGTAGGGGTCGCCTTCCATGTCGAAGAAGAGATCGCCGTGG
>JANJXE010000448.1 GCA_024709185.1 Paludibacter sp. | reverse complement strand
AGCAATTGAGTGATGTCGCGATCAAATTTCTGCCACTCATAGGGTTCCAGCTGACCGTTTTTAATTTTATCCCCTTCGAGCTGACATACGTTCATTATCAAACGATTAACCAACTGAACATTCGACATCTCGAGCGAAAATACAGCCACAGGAACATTGTACGACACCGCCATGTTTTTGGCCATCGACAGGATAAATGCTGTTTTACCCATTGCCGGACGGGCAGCAATAATAATCAGGTCGGAACGCTGCCAGCCGGAAGTAATCTTGTCGAGAGAATGAAAACCACTCGGTACTCCACTGGCTCCCTGACGATTAGCTGCCTGCTGCATACGTTTTCGGGCTTCTTCAATCACCGGATTTATCTGGACTACATCTTTCTTCAGGTTGCGCTGCGAAATCTCAAACAACATCCCTTCCGATTCCTGCATTAAATCATCCACATCGGTTTTTTCATCGAAAGCCTTAGTTTGAATTTCGGATGAAATGCGTATTAGCTCCCTAGCCAGGTACTTCTGCATTATAATGCGGGCGTGGTATTCGAGGTGAGCAGCCGAATTTACCTTTGCAGTCAGTAAGGTTATATAATAGGGTCCGCCTACTTCATCTATCGACCCACTTTTTCGCAACTGTTCAGTAACGGTGTGCATATCCACCGGCTGTTGATGAATAGCCAGTGTTTGTATAGCTTCGTAAATCTTCTGATGCGCAATTTTGTAAAAGCATTCCGGCTTCAATAAATCCGAAATCATGGCGTAAGCATCGGCTTCTATCATCAGGGCTCCCAACACTGCTTCCTCCAGTTCGGGTGCCTGAGGTGGTAACTTACCATACTCATTAGCAGGCAGTGGAGCCTGTACAGAAGGTTTTTTGGAACGTGATGCGTAGTTTTTCTTTTCGGGAATCATATCATTTTCGGATTATTAAAGGGCTACAAAAATACATTTTTTTCCGGTAGATTACCAGAATAGTAAGTTAAAAAACACCTGAAAAAACCTGAGCATCTCCGGTTGTAAACCGAAGCTCCTGATGCTGAGGGAAAATACCGATTACCGATGATCCCGATCCCGACATAGTGGTATAAAGTGCTCCCGCTTCATATAACTCCTGTTTAATTTCCCCAATGCGTGAAAATTTCTCAAAAACAGTTTTTTCAAAATCGTTTTCGATGCATTGCTTCCAGTTTTCGATAGGCAATTGAATACTCCCGGTAAGCGAAAATCGTGGAGGTTGTGGTTTTATACCGGCATAGGCCGTTGGTGTGGATACGTGAATATCGGGTTTAACCAGTACAAACTGATACCCTATTAAGGACACATCGATAGGTTGAAAAATATTACCGATTCCGGTTGCAAGTACAGGTCGGTTACGAATGAAAAACGGACAATCGGCTCCTAGTTTTACTGCATATTTCTCCAGCTGATCATCAGTAAGTTGCAGTGAATACAACTCGTTCAATGCTTTCAACATAAATGCAGCATCGGACGAACCACCACCCAGTCCGGCACCAAAAGGGATATTTTTACACAGGTAAACAGCCGTATTTCCCAGCGAAAAGTCTTTTTCAAGAAGACGGTATGCTTTTACAATTAAATTATCTTCCTGATTAGTAGTGATTGAAATCCCTTCAACTTCAAGTTTGCAAGACTCATGTAGTGTAGGCTTTTCTTCAACAACGAGTTCATCATACAAGGGCAAAGGATAAAAAACAGTTTCCAGATTATGATACCCGTCGGACCGTTTTTCCACTACATACAAACCAATATTAATTTTCGCATTAGGTAAATATCTGATTTCCATTGCATTTACACACTTTACAAGATGATGGATTAAATTGTCAATTTGCAAAAATACTAAAATAAACACTAATGGAATCAACATAGCAGACAAAAAACTGTTTAAGGTTGAAATGTTTCTAAGAGTATCAAAATTCAGAATTCAACAATTTTATCTACTTTTGTATGCAAAAAGATAACTCCTTTCGAATGACCTATCAACGCAAGCCAGAATGGCTTCTAAACAAAATATACAGCGATAAAAACTACTCGCATGTACACTCTGTAATCAAAGAACACGGTTTACATACCATTTGTACCGAAGGTAAATGTCCAAATCAAAGCGAATGCTGGAGTCGTGGTACGGCTACACTGATGATTCTGGGAGGCATTTGTACACGCGCCTGTAAATTCTGTAATACGGTTACCGGTCGTCCGCTTCCACCCGACCTGAACGAACCTCAAAAAGTAGCCGAGTCAATTCGTCTGATGAAATTGAAACATGCCGTAATTACATCGGTGGATCGCGACGATTTGAAAGATGGTGGGGCTGCAATCTGGGCAGAAACAATTCGAAAAGTAAAAGAACTGAATCCCGGCATTACCCTCGAAGTACTTATTCCTGATTTTGACGGTAAAACCGAATTAATCGATATGGTCATCGATGCTGGTCCGGATGTGGTGTCGCACAACCTGGAAACGGTACGCCGGATAACTCCGCAAATTCGTACAAAAGCCAAATACGATATCAGTCTGAAAGTATTGCAGCATATTGCTTCACGTGGTAAAACAGCCAAAACCGGCATCATGCTTGGTTTGGGTGAGACCGAAGAAGAAGTACTTGAACTGATGGACGATGCTCTGGCACATAATTGTTCGGTGATAACCATCGGTCAATACCTGCAACCTTCACGTAAACATGCCCCTGTTTCGGCCTACATTCATCCTGATAAATTTGCTGAATACAAACAAATTGGAAAAGATAAAGGTTTCCGTTTTATCGAAAGTGGTCCGTTTGTTCGCTCTTCCTATTTTGCTGAAAAGCACGTTGGGTAAGCATTTTTTTTGTACTTTTGCAGGCTGAAAATATAAGCAGTGTATAAATACTTGTAATCCCACTTACCAATTCATGAGTTTAGAGGCTGAAATTCAAAGGAGACGAACCTTTGCCATCATTTCGCACCCCGACGCGGGAAAAACGACGCTTACCGAAAAATTACTTCTTTTTGGAGGTGCAATCCATGTCGCAGGAGCGGTTAAATCCAATAAAATCCGCAAGACAGCCACTTCCGACTGGATGGAAATAGAGAAGCAGCGTGGTATTTCGGTGGCAACTTCGGTTATGGGCTTTGAATATCGCGACTACAAGATTAACATTCTGGATACGCCGGGTCACCAGGACTTTGCCGAAGATACCTACCGCACCTTAACCGCTGTGGATTCGGTTATTATCGTTGTGGATACAGCAAAAGGGGTGGAAGCGCAAACCCGAAAGCTGATGAATGTATGCCGAATGCGCAATACGCCGGTTATGATTTTCGTCAATAAAATGGACCGTGAAGGGAAGGATGCGTTTGAACTGCTTGACGAACTCGAAGCCGAATTGGGAATTGGCGTTCGTCCCCTGAGCTGGCCTATCAATCAGGGATTTTCCTTCAAAGGAGTGTACAATATCTATCAGGATAAACTGGAACTCTATACTCCCAATAAGCAAACCATAAGCGAATCGGTACAGTTGACTGATATCAACAGTCCGGAACTCGATAAACTGGTTGGCGATCGCGATGCAGCTAAACTGCGCGAAGATCTGGAACTGATTGAGGGCGTATATTCTTCGTTTGATGTTCAGGAATACCTCGCAGGCCGATTGGCACCTGTTTTTTTTGGCTCTGCATTGAACACTTTTGGAGTAAAGGAATTGTTGGATTGCTTCGTGGAGATAGCTCCATCTCCCCTGCCTGTTCACACACTCGAACGGGAAGTGAATCCTTACGAGCCCAATTTTAGTGGTTTTATTTTTAAGATCCATGCCAATATGGATCCTAACCACCGGAGTTGTATCGCCTTTGTGAAAATCTGTTCCGGCAAATTTGAACGTAATGTAAATTACCGCCATGTGCGACACAATAAATTGATGCGTTTCTCGGCTCCAACTGCCTTCATGGCTCAGAAAAAGGAAACGGTGGATGAAGCCTATGCCGGCGATATAGTCGGTTTACCCGATACCGGTACATTCAAAATTGGGGATACGCTTACCTCAGGAGAATTACTGCATTTCAAAGGATTACCAAGTTTTTCGCCCGAAATGTTCAACTACATTGAGAATGCTGATCCAATGAAAACCAAGCAGTTAGAAAAAGGTATCAACCAATTGATGGATGAAGGGGTGGCTCAGTTGTTTATCAATCAATACAACAACCGCAAAATTGTGGGAACCGTTGGGCAGCTTCAGTTTGAAGTAATCCAATACCGTTTGCTGCATGAATATGGCGCACAGTGTCGCTGGGAGCCGATAAACCTTTATAAAGCCTGTTGGATTGAAAGCGAAGATGCTCAGGAGCTCGAAAATTTCAAAAAGCGGAAAGCTCAGTATATGGCTGTTGATAAAGAAGGACGCGATGTCTTCATGGCCGATTCAGGATATGTGCTGAAAATGGCGCAACAGGATTTTGAGAAAATCAGATTTCACTTTAGTTCCGAATTTTAAAATACTACATTTCCATTTCGAAATATGCCGTTTTTTGTATAAAAGCAAAAATAAACCTATTCCTACTGTTGATTTGTATTTTTATACATCCATATTGGTATAAAAATTAATATTTTGTATTCTTTTAGCAAAATACCCGAAAAATAAGTTTGGTTAGCTCACAAAAACGTTGTACTTTTGCAGGAATTTTGGACCACAAAAAATCACTATCAATTTATGCAGAAGTACAAACCTTTTCATCTTGTATTAGAAGATGGAACCGTTTTCGAAGGTAAATCGTTCGGGTACGAAAAAGCCGTTGCCGGCGAGGTAGTTTTCAACACCGCAATGGTCGGGTATCCCGAAAGTCTCACCGACCCCTCCTATGCCGGGCAATTGTTAGCCATTACATTTCCGTTAATTGGCAACTACGGAGTTCCGAACGATACAGTTCAAAACCAGTTATCCACCTTTTACGAATCGGAAAAAATACAGGTTACCGGCCTTATTATTTCCGATTTTTCGTTTGAATACAGTCATTGGAATGCAGTAAAGAGTCTGAGCGACTGGCTCATTGAAAACGAAGTGCCCGGAATATTTGGTATTGATACACGCGAGCTGACAAAGCTTGTTCGCGAAAAGGGAACCATGAAAGGAAAACTCGTTTTTCCCGATGGCGATGATATTGAATTTATCAACCCTGATGATGAAAACCAGGTAGCCAAGGTAAGTTGCGATGAAGTAATAACCTACGGCAGTGGAAAGCACAAAATCGTAATGGTGGATTGTGGTGTAAAGCAAAATATCATTCGTTGTCTGCTCAAGCGCGATACTACAGTTATTCGTGTGCCCTGGGATTATGACTATTCGCATATCGACTACGATGGACTATTTATTTCAAACGGTCCCGGCGATCCTGCCTATTGTACTCCCACGGTCGAAAATATACGCAAGGCTATGCAATCCGACAAACCCATTTTCGGAATTTGCATGGGAAATCAATTGCTTTCGGTAGCTGGTGGTGCATCGACCTATAAACTCAAATACGGACACCGTTCGCACAACCAGCCGGTTCAGCTGGCAGGGACGCAACGGGCGTTTATCACCACTCAAAACCATGGTTTTGCGGTGGATAATGCAACCCTGGGCAGCGACTGGGAGCCTTTGTTTATCAATATGAATGATGGAACGAACGAAGGTATTCGTCATAAAACTAAACCCTGGTTCTCGTGTCAGTTTCACCCTGAGGCTGCTTCGGGACCTACCGATACTGAGTTTTTATTCGATGTGTATATCAACACATTATCGAGTTCAGGGAAATCGGTTCCTCAACTGATTGAAGAAGAAATGGATGCCCGCCTTGTTCAAAAACAGGAATACAAGGGCGTTGAAAAAGGTGGTGTTAAAAAAGTACTGGTACTTGGTTCCGGCGCCCTTAAGATTGGTGAAGCCGGTGAGTTCGATTATTCTGGTTCACAGGCGCTTAAAGCCCTTAAGGAAGAAGGTGTTTATACTGTTCTCATCAACCCGAATATCGCTACGGTACAGACTTCAGAGGGCATTGCCGACAAGGTGTACTTCCTCCCGGTAACTCCCGACTTTGTGGAACGGGTTATCGAAAAAGAACGTCCCGACGGTGTGTTTCTGTCATTTGGAGGGCAAACCGCTCTTAATTGCGGAGTAGCACTTTATAAGGGAGGTGTTTTTGAAAAATACAATGTAAAGGTATTGGGAACTCCGGTGCAATCAATTATTGACACCGAAGACCGGGAGATTTTTAACAAAAAACTCTCCGAGATTGACGTCAACTACATCAAATCGGAAGCAGTTACAAATTTTGAAGATGCCCGTCGGGCAGCTAATGAACTGGGTTATCCGGTTATTGTACGTGCTGCATATGCACTGGGTGGATTAGGTTCGGGTTTCTGCGACAACGACGAAGAGCTTAAGGTAATCACTGATAAAGCATTTGCCTATTCACCTCAGGTATTGGTTGAAAAATCGCTGAAAGGCTGGAAAGAAATTGAATACGAAGTGGTGCGCGACCGGTACGACAACTGTATCACCGTGTGTAACATGGAAAATTTCGACCCGCTGGGAATTCACACGGGCGAAAGTATTGTGGTAGCACCGTCGCAAACGCTTACCAACAGTGAATACCACAAACTACGCGAGCTTGCAATTCGCATTATCCGACACATCGGTATCGTTGGTGAATGTAATGTTCAATACGCTCTCGATCCCTATTCCGAAGATTACCGGGTGATTGAGGTAAATGCCCGTCTGAGCCGCTCATCGGCTTTAGCCTCCAAAGCAACCGGGTATCCGCTGGCCTTTGTAGCTGCCAAACTTGGTTTGGGCTACGGTCTTCCTGAATTAAAAAATTCGGTGACAAAGGATACTACTGCTTTCTTCGAACCGGCACTCGACTATGTGGTATGTAAAATTCCCCGCTGGGACCTTGGAAAATTCCAGGGTGTAAGCCGCGAACTGGGTTCGAGCATGAAATCGGTAGGTGAAATCATGTCTATCGGACGCACGTTCGAAGAAGTGATGCAAAAAGGTCTTCGAATGATTGGATTGGGTATGCATGGATTTGTTGCTAACAAAGAAATGTTTGTCGAAGATTTAGATAAACACCTCTCCGCACCCACTGATAAACGTGTATTCTATATCGCACAAGCTATGGAAGCAGGCTATAGCGTCGATCGCATCCACGAACTTACCCGCATCGATAAATGGTTCCTGCACAAACTTGCCCGAATTAAGTCTATCGAAAAAGAACTTGCAGCCTGCAATTTACTTGAAAAAGTAAGTGATGAACTACTTCGCGAAGCTAAAGTAGCGGGCTTCTCCGATTTCCAGATTACCCGTTTGGTAACCAAGTGCAGCAACGACGAAATCGACGACAGGATTAAACAAACAAGGGAATACCGCAAATTACGCGGAATAGTTCCTGTAGTTAAACAAATTGATACACTGGCAGCTGAATATCCTGCTCAAACCAACTACCTCTACCTCACCTACAGTGGTGTGGCTGGTGATATGAAATACCTCGGCGATCATCGTTCGGTGGTAGTACTGGGATCCGGAGCTTACCGAATTGGTTCGTCGGTTGAGTTCGACTGGTGTGGGGTAAATGCCCTGATGACCATCCGCAAGGAAGGTTTCCGATCGGTAATGATTAATTACAATCCCGAAACGGTTTCTACCGATTACGACATGTGCGACAGGCTCTATTTTGATGAACTGAGCTTTGAACGAGTGATGGATATCATTGAGATGGAAAATCCGATGGGAACCATTGTTTCCACAGGAGGTCAGATTCCGAACAACCTGGCTATGAAACTGGCAGGAGCCGGCGTAACCCTCATGGGAACACAGGCAAAGGACATCGACCGTGCTGAGGACCGTCATAAATTCTCTTCAATGCTCGACGAACTGGGAATCGACCAGCCC
>JANJXE010000098.1 GCA_024709185.1 Paludibacter sp. | reverse complement strand
GTGAAAGCAGCTGTATCAGCCAACGATTATAAGAAAGCAGCTGAAGCTCTGCTGAAGTATTACCGCACCCGCATTAATGTGCAACATCCCGAAGTAAACCTGAATCGGGTGAGAATTTCGGCCGAAGAACAAAAATGGGCCGATGATGGATTAAAACATGTTTTTTTTGTGCACAAGGGCTATCAGCCTTCCTATCATTATGGCGACGATATCGACTGGGAATACTGGCCGGTGCAGGATAATGAATTGCGCTGGCAATTGCACCGTCATAAGTGGTGGACTCCAATGGGTAAGGCATTTCGCGTTTCGGGCGATGAAAAGTATGCTCAGGAATGGACCCTGCAGTACATCGACTGGATACGCAAGAATCCTTTGTTGAAGCCAACACCTGCCGAACGGAGTAAAATGAATGCGGCAGAACGTAAAAAACTGGAAAATGTACGTTTTGCATGGCGACCACTCGAGGTAAGCAACCGTTTGCAGGATCAAACCAATCAATTTATGCTGTTTAAGGACAGTAAGCATTTCACAGCCGAATTCCTGTCTGAGTTTTTAGTGAATTACCACCGTCATGCCGAACACATTCTGGCCAATTATTCCGATCAGGGTAACCATTTATTGTTTGAAGCGCAACGCATGATTTATGCAGGAACTCTTTTTCCTGAGTTTAGGAACGCAGCCAATTGGCGTAAAAGCGGTATCAGTGTTTTAAACCGGGAAATTGGAATACAGGTTTACGAAGATGGATTTCAATACGAACTCGATCCGCATTATCACCTTGCAGCCATCAATATTTTTATTAAAGGAATAGAAGTAGCAGCTGCAAACGGATTCCATTCCGATTTTCCACCTGCCTATCTATCTGCTGTTGAAAAAATGATTATGGCCGTGATTAATACCTATTTCCCCGATTATACCAATCCGTGTTTCAGTGATGCCAAACGGGTTGACCGCAAAGAGATGGTTAGTAATTTCAAACGATGGGCAACCATTTTTCCTGCCAACAAACAGATTGAATATTTCGCCAGCGAAGGTAAGAGTGGCGCTGTTCCCAACTGGTTATCCACCCGTTTGCCCAATTCAGGCTTTTATGTGTTCCGCAACGGCTGGGATGAGCGATCCACGGTGATGGTGCTCAAAGCAGGTCCGCCTGCCTTCTGGCACAATCAGCCCGACAACGGAACTTTCGAATTGTATATCAAGGGTCGTAATTTCTTCCCCGATGCAGGTAGTTATGTGTATGCCGGAAGTGCCGAGGTGAACCGCGAACGCGACTGGTTTCGCCAAACCATGGTGCACAAAACACTGACGCTCGATAATGCCAACCTCGAAACCACCGATTCGAAATGCCTGTTGTGGGAAGCCGGTTCGAAAGTGGAAAAACTGGTAACCGAAAATCAGAGTTACAGTGGTTTGAAACACCGTCGCACTGTATTTTTTGTTGACCAATCGTTTTTTGTGATTGTGGATGAAGCCACGGGTGCAGCCACCGGCGATGTAGCGGTGCATTATCAGCTCAGTGAGGGCGATGTGGCAATCGATGCAGCCAATCTGAGAGTGAATACCCTTTACACCGATGGAAACAATGTTGTGGTCCGTGGTTTTGGAGCTAAGGGCACTGTAGTAAAGGAAGAAGAAGGATGGGTTTCGTATGCCTATCGTCAGAAAAGCAAACGTCCGGCATTTGCCTTCAGCATTGCCAAATCAACAGCTGATCCGGTTCGGTTTATCACTGTAATTGCTCCTCAGGGAAGTAAAATACCTGTTGTCGATGCTGCATTTAGTTCTAAAACAGTAGAAACCAACTCTGTAGCTGTTTCGGTGAAGCTGGCCCAAAAGAAATACAAGCTACAAGCCAGCTGGTAATCAGATCCTTAAACCTATCCCACTAAGCATGAACTCATTACTCATGCTTAGTTGATGATATTATTAGAAATCAACGTAGTACATGAAGACACGCATTATTCTCTTGTTTTTTGGTATCTTCCTGATAGCACCTGTGATGGCCGGAGTCATCTATTCCTTCGAAGATGGTCAGGTTCCTTCCGTTTTTAAAGTACGAAAAGGAAGTCTGAGCGTAAGCTCCGATCGTTCGAAGCTGGGTAATTCATCCCTTCGCTGGAACTGGGTGGCCGGCGATACACTTATAGCTGCGCCGGTCTCGATGAATACCTCGAGTATTCAGGTGAATGGGGGAATCAATGTGTGGATTTACAACGAGCAGGCTTCGTCGGAAAAGTTAGTACTTTGGTTTGGTGAGTACGAACATTCTACAACACGAAGCTGCAAGCTCGAAGTGAAGCTCAATTTCAAGGGGTGGCGGTGTGTATGGGCCCGTTTCAGGGCCGATATGGGTCATCCTGGATTTACTCTCCGCAGTACTAAGTGGATAGCTCCGGCAACGGGTTCGGGTACATTTTATGTTGATTTTCTGGAATTTGTAAACGATGTTTCCTGGGAGCGCATTTCGGATATGCAGTACAGGGTGAACAACAGTTCGTCGGAACTTGAGGATTTTGTAGCAGTACGAACTACGCCGGCACCGCCACCTGCTGCTTCGGTAAGCGAATCGCAACGAGAGGCACTGCGTGTGATTCGTCAACGCATCGACGACTGGCACCTTGGCAAGGGTGATTTCCAAACACATCCGGTATTTGTTTCACGAAGAAATGCATTCAACAGCTATGTGCAAAATGCTGTGAATCGCAGTTCAGAACTTTCTCTTTCAGTGGCTCCCGATGGTTCGGTACGCGGACCGGGTATTTTTCCCATGGACTATTATAATACAACAGTTGAAAACGAAGCAGTGCAAAGTTTTCGTAGCGTAAACGAGCGTTTTTTGGTGCAGCTTGCGTATAATGCACGTAAAAACAATAGTACTTCTTCACGCGATATGCTGCTGAAGATTTTTGGCTGGTACTACGATCAGGGTTGGGCCGATGGCAGCGCTATGGGGCGTTTGAGGTTTGAGATGCTCCGCAGCTCTGGTTTTTTTCATTCAGTTTATCTGATGCGCGATGCGTTGCCGGAATCACTGTTCGACCAGGTAATGAATGCGATGAACTGGTTTACCCTTTTTGGGAAAGTTTATGCTACTGAACGCGATGCCGGCGAATCGGCCGACCAGATTCGGACACAGTTGCTGCCAAAATTGTTTTATGCTGCTTCCATGAAGGATGAAAAGGCACAACTTACTGCCATGAATGCCCTTCTGGTTTATGCAAACAATGCAATTACCCCTGCTCCGGGGTATCTCGATTGTCTGAAACCCGATTATTCAGGATATCATCACCGGGGTGTTTATTTTAATGCCTATTATCCCGATGCGCTCTATTCAGCTTCGCTTATGTATTATTTCCTGTCGGGAACTGACTTTCAGATGAGTGAAGCAAGTTTTCAACACCTTAAGAATGCGCTGCTTACCTTCGGTTTTGTATGTGCAGGCTACGATGTGCCGGGCGGAGTAACTGGTCGTTTTCCTACTCAGACTGAGGTGCTCGATAAATTACTTCCGGCCTATGCCTATCTTGCATTGTCGCGTGAGACACCAGATGCCGAACTTACCGCTTTTTTCAAAAAAATGTGGCAACCCTCGGTGGAACCTATGGTATCGCACGTGGCCAGGGTGCGCAGCGATATTACGTTTAAAAATACGCCTGGTGAAGTGGAAATGATGCTAAGGCTGGCTAATGTTGACGCTAATGCAGTCACGGTTAAGTCTTCTTCCGATGCAAACCCTGCATCATCGGGCTCTGCCGCCGCCCCTTTTACAGCCTTTCATCCGTCGGCCAATATTCACCTTTCGGGAGATTTAACCGGTACGATGATGCTGCCGTTTTCGGGAATGCTTGTATCGCGTGGCTCCAACTGGGTGCTTTCGGCGAAAGGTTTCAGTAAATATATCTGGGATTTTGAAAGCTCTTCAACTGAGAATCTCTATGGACGCTACCTGAGTTACGGACATACTGACCTCTCGATGTTATCTTATGGCAGAAGGAGTTATCGGCCTGAGCATCTTGAATGGGACTGGTCGCATCTTCCCGGAACTACCGCGAAATACCTTTCTAAGGAACAGCTCAACAGCCAAAACAGTCCGAATGATCACCGGAATTTCTCGGATGAGACTTTTCTGGGTGGAATAGCGTTTGATGAGCGTTCGTCGGTTTTTGCCAATCATCTTCACGACAATACCTTCGATAAAGGCTTTTATGCCCGTAAGTCGATTGTGCAGTTCGATAGTGTATACACTTTCCTGGGTTCAGGCATCAAAAACAGCGACCGGAATACCTTTGTGCATACAACCTTGTTTCAAAACCAGAAAGTTTCAGGCTCAGACCTGTTGAAAGTGGATGGAGCGGCTGTCGTTTCAGCGCAAACTGCATTGGTAAATCCTGTAATTCGCGATAATTACGGCAATGGATACGTAGTACACGATGGATCGGTCGATTTGAGCTTTTCAAATTCGTTTATATCCGCCTTTATTAATCACGGAAGGGTGATGACTAACGGAACCTATTACTATCAACTGGTAATTGCCCCCGGCGACGCCGACCTCGCTCAACTTGCCAACCCGCAGCAGTCGCCGGTACAAGTGCTCCGCAACGACGAAACCGCCCATATCGTAGCTCATCCCGCATCGGGTACTACAGCGGCAGTGGTGTTCGATGTCGCTGCACCCGTCAATACAGGCCGGCTCTATAGTCTCAGCCTGCCCGGCATCGCTGTGCTGAAGGAAAAAAACGGAGTGCTCGAACTGGCCATCTCCAATCCTGATATGAACCGGCCCGCTGGGGCAAATATTTCGGCCCTCAGCAGCGCAGCCGTTCGCGACCCGGGTATTGCCATGCGTTTCGAAGTGGTGCTGAATGGCTGGTATGAAGCCTTGTCGTCCGATGCCGGTGTATCCGTAAGTCAGGGTGCCGACCGTAAAACAACCGTGGTGATTGATGAATCAAAAGAAGGTAAAACCTACCGCCTGAAACTAAAGTTGCCGGCTACATCGGTGGAGCAGCCCGGCGAAAACGATTATGGGCATTTCAGGCTTATTCCTGCTCAAAAAGGGGAGTATCTCGTGCAATCGACCAACGAACTGCCTTTTACGGTTACGCTTTTTACTTCAGATGGGAAATCGCTTGAACATCGTGAGAATTGCCTAAACGATTCACTGCTGACTACTCAACAACTTAGTCCGGGTGTCTACCTGCTTAGTCTGTCGTCGAAAACAGGCCGGCAAAACTTCCGACTGATACGCTAATACTAAAGAATGAAAACGACTCATCTTACCAGCTTTGTTCTTCTTACTGCAACGGTGACCGGTGCTGCTTCGTGCAGTGAACAACAGCATCGAAAACAGCCGAACATCATTTTTATGATGACCGACGATCATACCACACAGGCAATGACCTGTTATGGCGGAACCCTGATTCAAACGCCCAACCTCGACCGTATTGCGAACGAAGGAATGCGCTTTGATAATTGTTATGTTACCAATGCGTTGTCGGGTCCTTCACGCGCGGCTATTCTCACCGGAAAATTCAGTCATGCCAATGGCTATAAAGACAACAGGTCGGTATTCGACGGAGATCAGCAGACTTTTCCCAAACTGCTGCAAAAGGCTGGCTATCAAACGGCCATCATTGGCAAATGGCACCTGATTTCCGATCCGCAGGGCTTCGATTTCTGGAGCATCCTTTCAGGTGATCACGAGCAGGGACATTATTACCAACCTGAGTTTCGCGAAAACGGTAAGACCATCGTCGAACCGGGTTATGTGACCGATGTGGTGACCGATAAAACCATTGCTTTCCTCGAAAAGCGCGATAAATCGAAACCTTTTTGCGTGATGTATCACCAGAAAGCCCCGCATCGCAATTGGATGCCGGCACCTCGTCACCTGGGAAAATTTAACGATGTGATATTCCGCGAGCCTGCTAATCTGATCGACGATTATTCGACCCGTTCCCGGGCTGCTTACGAGCAGGATATGAGTATCTCCGAAACACTAAAGCTGAGGTGGGATCTCAAGGTGGCAACTCCTGAAGAAATGAACGATTCGTCCATTAACGATAATTTTTATCGGGCGTATCACCGCATGACGAAGGAGGAAAAAGAAAAATGGAATGAAGCCTATGCACCCCGTATAAACGAATATAAAACACTGAATCTGAAAGGAAAAGATCTTGTGCGCTGGAAATACCAGCAGTACATGCGCGATTACCTGGCTACCACACTGGCGGTTGACGAAAATGTGGGTCGATTGCTGAATTACCTGGAGGAAATTGGTGAGCTCGACAATACCATCATCGTGTATACCTCCGACCAGGGTTTTTTCCTGGGCGAACATGGCTGGTTCGATAAGCGCTTTATGTACGAGGAGTGTCATCGGATGCCACTGCTGGTACGCTACCCGAAGCTTATTAAAGCGGGTTCAAGCAGTTCGGCAATGTGTATGAATGTAGATTTCGCTCCTACTTTTCTCGACCTGGCCGGGGTGAAAATTCCTTCTGATATTCAGGGAAAATCGCTGGTGCCTATACTTGCCGGAAATGGCACTGAACCCAACAACTGGAGAGATGCCGTGTATTATCATTACTACGAATATCCGGCCGAACACAGTGTGAAACGACACTACGGAATCCGTACCAAAGAGTATAAACTAATTCATTTCTACGAGGATATCAACGAATGGGAATTGTACGATTTAAAACGCGATCCGTTTGAAATGAATAATGTATGGAATGATGCTACTTACGCAACAGTAAAACAGGAAATGACGGCTAAGTTGAAAAACCTCCAATCTTCCTACAATGATACTTCAATGTGAACTTTTAAAAACAAATTCAATGAATACCATTATTAAATTACGTACCTTCATCTTAAATAGCCTGAAAGGCATTGGCAGGCTTGTTATACTGGTAACAATACTAATCCTTGGAGCTTGTGCTTCTGCCGACCATCAAACTGAAGTGGCAACTGACAATGACTCACTGAACATCTATTTTGGCGATATCCATAACCACAATAACCTCACCTACGGTCATGGTGATATGCGCGATGCCTTCGAAGCGGCCCGTGAACAGCTCGACTTTGCAGCGCTTACTCCGCATGCCATGTGGCCCGATATCCCCGGTCGCGATGATGCCCGACTGTCATGGGTAATCGATTATCATACAGGCGCTTTCGAACGCCTGAGAAAAGGAGGTTGGGAACAATACGTAGCTATGACCAAAGAATACAACCGTGAAGGGGAATTTGTGACCTTTATCGGGTATGAAATGCACAGCATGCAACACGGCGATCATGTGGCCCTGAATCACAGTCTCGATGCGCCGCTCGTGGAAGCCGGATCGGTGCCCGAACTGAAAGAGAAACTCAAAAACGAAAAAGCCTTTGTTACCCCGCATCACATGGGGTATCAGGAGGGTTACCGCGGTTACGACTGGGATGTTTTTTCTCCTGAAAAAACACCATTTGTGGAAATATATTCCCGACATGGTCTGGCCGAGGAAGACCTGGGAGACTATCCGAACCTGCACGATATGGGCCCGCGTCGATTTGAAGGTACCATGCTGCATGGCCTCAATCAGGGTCATAAGTTCGGAGTAATTGGCTCTACCGACCAACATGCCGGTTACCCGGGAAGTTATGGCGATGGGTTGATAGCCGTTCTGGCGAAATCGAAAACGCGCGATGCCATTTGGGAAGCCATGGAAAAACGCCATGTGTATTGCGTTACCGGTGATAAAATCAAACTTGATTTTCGTATTAACGAAGCTATAATGGGAGATGAAATCTCAGCCGGAAAACGAACAATAAGTGTGAAAGTGGAAGGCCAGAATTTCATTGATTTTGTGGATATTATAAAAAACGGTAAACGCTTGGAACGTATCAGTGCACCGTTTATGAATCCTGAAAGTAAAGGGGATGTCATCAGAGCTAAAGTGAAAGTGGAGTTTGGATGGAATCGCTCGAAAGAACCGGTGCGATGGTTGGGACAATTGTCGCTTTCGGAGGGAGAAATTCACAGTGTTACACCCTGTTTCCGGGGAGCAGCCTTCACAGCACCTCAGGAAAACAAGGAACATAAGCACAAAACGCTGGTTAACAGGATTAAAGGAAGGACTGCACAACGCGTTGACCTGGAAATGTATACCACCAAAAACGACAATACTCTGACTCCGGCCACACAAGCTGTAATTCTGGATGTGACCATGCCCCGTGCAGCACTTCTTTCTGCTGATTTCAACGGGAAACGATTTAGTTATACCATGAAAGACTTGCTGGCAGGAACCCGTGCCAATTTTATGAATGGCTGGTTGAGCGAAGCGGTGCAGTTTCACCGTGCCGCCACACCCGAAATGTATAGCATTGAATACACCATTACCGATACTGAAGCTGAAAAGGAGACTGATTACTATTACGTGCGTGTTCGTCAGCGCGACAACAACTGGGCATTCAGCTCTGCAATCTGGGTAAATAAACCCTGAAAAAGGAAGGTAACCATAAAAAGTGTTATCTTTGCAGACGCTGGGTTTACTTGCTGACGTAGGATACTAAAATTATAAAATTAGCGTTATTCAACAATGTAAATGCAGTTTTACGTGAAATTGTTAAATTTAGTTGTTGATATATGAGAATACTTACGCTTTTTTTAGTCGTTTTCTCGGTTCTTTGCGTGTCTGCCCAGGATTTATCGAAACTCACCCCGCAGCAAATTGCCCAGTATAAAAAACTGGCGGGCGGCATGAATGTGAATTCGCAGTTGAACATGTCGGACATTCAAACGTCGGAACGGTCGTTTATGCCCGATTCGGCAATGTATGCAGAATTGGAGGAATTCGAAAAAGATACGGTACTCCGTGTTTTTGGTACCCGCATGTTCCGCAAATCCAAAATGTCGTTTGAACCTAATATTAATTTGCCTACTCCGATGAATTACATCATTGGTGGGGGCGATGAACTGCTGATTGATATTTCGGGACTGCATGATGTGAATTTCAAGGTGAAGGTTACTCCCGAAGGCAAGGTCAGGATTCCCAATGCAGGGCTTATTCAGGTAGGCGGATTGACTGTGGATCGGGCTGTTCGTGCCCTGAAAAACGAATTGTCGAAGTATTATAGTGGTATCGGTACTGGCCAGACAAAAGTGGACCTGGCCATTGGAAATATCAGATCCATTCGTGTGAATGTGGCAGGTGAAGCTGCTTTTCCCGGCACCTATTCGCTTCCGTCTCTGGCTACTGCCTTTAATGCGCTGGTGGTAAGCGGCGGACCCGGTGATATTGGCTCCATGCGAGATATACGTGTGATTCGAAACAACCAGATTATTGCCACGCTCGATTTTTATGAGTTTTTAATGCAGGGTAACCTGAAGAACAATGTGGTACTTCAGGATAATGATGTACTGCTTATCGCTCCCAACAATTCAAAAATTATCATCGATGGTGCCATTAAACGGCGCGCCATTTATGAATCGAAGCCTGGTGAATCGCTCGGGGATATCATTGGATATGGAGGAGGTTTCCGGGAAGATGCCAATCGTTCGATTGTAAATGTCTATCGCTTCGAAGGCAACGTTCGCAAAGTGTTGGATATCCCTGCCAGTCTGCTTTCGTCAACCTTAATTAAGCCGGGTGACTCGGTGTATATTGCCCCGGTAAAGAAGTATTACGATAATGTGGTGTTTCTGACGGGTGCTGTTCGTCGTCCCGGAGCCTATTCGATCGACGATGAAGCAACTGTAAAATCGCTGTTAGAGAAAGCCGGAGGAGTCAGCGACGAGGCATTTGTAAATATGGCCCAGATTGTCCGTCCCCGACGCAATCAGATTTCGGAACTCATTAGTTTCAACCTGGGTAAGGTAATCAGTGGTGAACATGCCGATATCCGACTTCACCGCAACGACTCCCTACGCGTTGATTCGGTATCGAAATTCATGGAAAAACACATGGTACGCATTGCTGGTGAAGTGGTGGAGCCGGGTGATTTTCACCTGAATAAAAAAATGATGGTCAAAGACCTGATTTATCTATCCAAAGGTTTTACCGAAAATGCATCGGTCCGGAATATCCAGTTAATCCGCATTATTAAAGATCCGGCATTGATGGAAGGCGGGGTGAAAAAGTCGTATAATATAAGTTTTACCCTCGATAAAGATCTGAATATCATGGAAGGAGAGGGTGATATGGTGCTGGAAAACGGTGACCTTGTAATTGTTCGACCCATCGAAGGTGTAGAGCCAATTCGTATTGCCTCCATTCAGGGAGAAGTGAAAAATCCGGGTTATTACAACCTGGAAACCAAAACGGTACGGGTGTCCGATTTGTTAAAACAGACAGGTGGATTTACCCAATATGCCTATATAGACGGTGCCTATCTTATTCGTAGCGAACGCATTAAATCGAACCAAACTTCCATGAGCACGATATTGAGCCGTAACCTGAAGAAAATTCTGCAAAGTTCGAATTCCTCCAATATCGACGCACAAATGCTTGAAAAAATGCAGGTCAGAAATCTGGATGAGTTGACAGCTATCGATACACTTACCACTATGGGTAGTTACAAAGAGATTGAAGCACTGTTGTATGCTGAGGGGATTGTATCACTCAGTCTGAAGCAAATTATGAAAGATCCTTCCACCTATCAGAATATCCTGATTGAAGACGGGGATGTACTGGTGATACCAAAAAAGCTGCAAACGGTGAAGGTGATCGGAGAGGTGATGTATCCATCGTACGTAGTGTTTTCGCAGCAAAATGGGTTTAACGACTTTATTACTTCTTCGGGTGGTTTTTCTGATAATGCATTGAAGAAAAATTGTTTTGTACTGCATCCGAATGGTAAGGTAATCGGTACTCGTAGTTTTCTGGGTATTAAAATCTACCCTAAAGTGGTTGCCGGTTCAATTATCGTAGTGCCTAAGAAAACCCTCGATCTTTCGGCAAGGATTAGTGCCGGTGAGCTAGTATCTATTAGTTCGTCGATTACCTCGGTGATGGCACTGGTATATTCAATTTTGCGTAATTAATTCTGACTATGGAACAGCAAATATCAAAACAAAAATATCAGGGGCTTTCTTTATCAGATATAATTGCTTTTTTCCAAAGTTGGTGGAAAGTGATGCTTTCAAAATGGATGATTATTGTGATAGTAGGGCTTAGCGGCGGTGCCCTTGGACTGGTTGCATCTTTTTTGGTGAAACCTAAGTATACTGCCCATCTTTCCTTTGCCCTTCTGGATAAAGGAAGTAGTGGTGGTGGTCTGGCTTCCATCGCATCGAGCTTCGGATTCGGAGGCTTGTTTGGAGGTGGTGGAAGTGCCTTTAGCGGCGATAATCTGCTCCAGATTTTACAATCGCGCAATGCCATTGAAAGCACGCTTTTATCCCCCATCGTTTTTGAAGGTGATTCGATGACCATGATAGGCGCTTATGCCCGTTTTATGAAGATGGAAAAAGACTGGCGGAAAAGTAAGAAGGCTGAAATAAACTCTCTTTCGTTTCCAATAGGGCAGGACAGGAATAGTTTCACGCGGGTTCAGGATAGCGTTCTTCACGAGGTTTATTTTCGATTTGTAAATTCCCGCTTACTAAAAGTGGCCCGCAGGGATAAAAAAATCAGCATTGTAACCGTTGATTTTAAAAGTCAGAACGAACAGTTTTCAAAGCTCTTTGTGGAAAAGCTGATGGCTAGTACCTATGAGTTTTATAAGGATACCCGCACATCGCAAAGTCGTACCAATGTGGAGGTAATGCAACATACTGCCGATTCCATCCGTAATTTGTATGAAACAGCCATGCAGCGCGCAGCCGGTATGTCGCTGGTGAATATCAATATGGCTAATCAAATGGCCGGTGTGCCAAGGATGAAATACGAAAACGATGCACAAATGTATGCCGCTGTGTATGGTGAGGTACTCAAAAATCTGGAAACGCTTAAGCTCGATTTAGCACGGGAAACCCCGTTAGTTCAGATAATAGACTCGCCCCGGTATCCGTTGAAAAAGGAAAAGTTGGGTAAAATAAAAGGGGTCGCACTGGGTGGCATTCTGGGAGGACTGCTCATTGTTGGATATTTGACTTTGATGATGCTTAAGCAATCTTCGAAGTCAGTGTCTGTTTTCTGAATATTCTCGTTAATAATGTACCAGGCAGGAAAACAAAGGTAAATAAGTTCTGGTGTTTTTGGTGTGCCGTCGACCTCACAGCTTTGTATACTGTTCAGTCTGGCATATCTTATTTGCCGGAGCGGCGAATTATTTTATTAGAAATTTATGAGATTTAGTGACCGATTGATTATTTTTGTAAAAATTTTGAAGGATGGAAAATAAGTACTATCAGGTTTGTTCGCGTTGTGTAATGGATACTACTGATCCGGCTATTCATTTTGATGAAAACGGCGTGTGTGACCATTGTCACGATTACGATACGAATGTGAAACCCAACTGGCATACGGATGAAGTGGGAGAAGAGTCGCTGAAAAAGTTGGTGCAAAAGATAAAAAAGTCGGGTAAAGGAAAGGAGTTTGATTGTATTCTTGGCTTAAGCGGAGGTGTCGATAGTTCCTATATGCTTCACCTGGCAGTGACTAAGTTCGGATTACGTCCCCTGGTTTTTCATGTCGATGGTGGTTGGAATTCGGAGCTGGCAGTGCACAATATCAATGTAATGCTCGATAAGCTGGGCCTCGATTTATATACCGAGGTGATAAACTGGGAAGAAATGAAGAATTTTCAGCTTGCACTGTTCAAGTCGGGAATGCCTCACCTTGACATGCCGCAGGATCACGCTTTCTTTGGTACAATGTATTATTTCGCTGAAAAGCATAAAATTAACTACATCCTCAATGGTGGTAATTTCTCGACCGAATGTGTGCAGTACCCGATGGAATGGTTTTACTATGCTACCGATATGCGACTTATTAAGGATATTCTTAAAAAATTCGGGAATCATCCAATGCCTACCTATCCGTTTAGCTCGGTTTTTCGCCACAAAATCTACCTGAAGTATTTCAAAGGTGTGCACGTGGTTAAACCTCTGAATTCCATGCCTTATATTAAAGAAGATGCCGTTCGCACGCTTGAACAGGAATACAATTGGAAAGCCTATCCGCAAAAGCATTTTGAATCGCGTTTTACTAAATTTTTTGAAGGGTACTGGTTGCCCGAACGCTTTGGTTACGATACCCGCCGGGTGCAACTTTCGAGTTTGGTGCTTACCGGACAAATGACTCGTGAGCAGGCTCTGGAACAGCTCTCGCGTCCGGCCTACGATCCATC
>JANJXE010000072.1 GCA_024709185.1 Paludibacter sp. | reverse complement strand
AAAGACTTGTTTCAACAGGGTAAGTATGCCGCTTCGTACCGCAAGTTTGAGGATTTTTTACAGAATAATAACAGATCAACAACCGGTCAGATACACGATGCCTCCTTCTATATTGCAGCCAATTCTTTCGAGTTGAGACAGAAAAATGCGGATGTGCTGTTGGGAGATTTTCTCCGCAACTATCCCTATACTCCTTATGCCGACCAGATTCGGTTTATGCAGGGAATGTTACGCTTCGATGCAAAAAACTATCAGGCTGCTCTCGAACTGTTTGAAACGGTAAAACCACAGCGTTTCGGTAAACGTTACCGCACGATGTATACCTTTGCAAAGGCCTATTCATTGACACAACTCCAACAGTACGCTGCGGCTTCTGTTTTCTTTAAACAGCTCAAAGAAGAAAAATCAGAATATCAGATTCCGTCCACATACTACTATGCCTACTGCGAATATTATCTTAAAAACTATTCAGTTGCACTGCCCGAATTTCAGAAAGTAGAGCAGGTATCCCAATTCCGGGAAGATGTGACGTACTATCTTTTTCAGCTGTATTACCTTAACGGACAGACCGATTCGGTGCAACTGAAGGCTGATTATTTGTTGGCAAATTATCCCGAACATCCTAATAATTCGGAAGTGTATCGCATCAAAGGTGAAATTGCTTACAACGAAGGCAATTATCTACAGGCAATCGATTTTCTGAAACGTTACGAAACGAAGTCTCAACGTTTGTTGCGCCATTCCTCGTATGTTATGGGAATGTCTCTGATACAAACCAATCGCCATTCAGCAGCTATTCCATATCTGCAACAGGTAACCACCGAAAACGACTCATTATCCGGAAATGCCTATCTTCATTTGGGACATTGTTTTATAAAGATCAATGATAAAGTAAATGCCCGCATGGCCTTTGAAGCGGTATTACGTCACCGTATTGAGGATAAAATACGTGAGGAGGCCATGCTGAATTACGCACTTACCACCTACGAAACTACTTCAGCTTTTGGTGAATCGATAGTGGCACTGGAGCAATACCTCGAGGAATATCCTAATACCCCGGGTGCTTATAAGGTGAAAAACTACCTGGCTTCAGCCTATATGGCAACCCGAAATTTCGAAATGGCCTACGAATCGGTGAAACGGATTAAAAATCCTACGCAAAAGATACTTGAAGCCCGTCAATACATTCTTTTTCAGCTGGGCTCTGAAGCCTTTGCCCAAAATCAGTTTGAAAAATCGGTGAGTTATTTGAATTTGGCAATAAAAGATAATTATCTGCCCCGTTATACTGCTGAAAGTTATTACTGGCGCTCCGAAAGCTTTTACCGCCTGGGTAAGTTGACCAATAGTATTACCGATTTGCGGGCTTTCCTGGCACATCCTGAAGCAAGAACCAGTAAAAATTATGTAATGGCTCATTACAATATGGGTTATGCTCATTTCTCCAACCAGAATTACCGTGAAGCCCGTCGTTTTTTTGAACTTTATATGAACCTCGAACGTAACAAGACCTCCGATGTATTTGCTGATGCATTGAGTCGGGTAGGGGACTGTATGTTTTACGAACGCGATTTTGCAAATGCCGAACGCACCTACACCCGGGCTGCTAATCTTAGTCGTACCACCGGAGATTATGCTCTGTTCCAAAGTGCTTACATGGCTGGCTTGCTAAAAAACTATTCCACAAAAATTTCGCGCATGAATTCGCTGGTGGAACTGTATCCGAATTCTTCGTACGTGGATGAGGCACTGTACGAAACCGGTCGTGCCTTTATTATGCTGGAAAACGATGCTGAGGCGCTACGGCTCTATCGCCGGTTAGTTGCACAGCAACCCACAAGCTCTTCGTCGCGTAAGGCAGCCCTCGAAATTGGATTGATCCTACTGAATCAAAACAAACTGAGTGAAGCTATAACAGCCTACAAAGCAGTGATCGAGGCTTATCCGGGATCAGTAGAGGCATTTACTGCTCTTGAAGGCCTGGAAAGTATTTATATTGAACTCAACGACGTTACGGCTTACCTCGCATATTCTCAGTCATTGAACATGACGCTTTCCGGAATGAGTACCAGCCGTCAGGATTCAATAAGTTATATTGCAGCAGAAAGGCAGTATATGAATGCCAATTATTCACAGGCTGTGAATGGATTTCGTGCTTATCTTCAAAACTATTGCACAGGTGGTCGTTATTGCTCAAGCGCACAATATTACCTGGCAGATAGTTACTACAGGCTAAACGATACGTCCAATGCTATGAGCGAGTACCGCAAGGTAATTGCTATCCAGGGTAATCAATATATGGAAGAAGCATTGATGCGACTGGCAGAGTTATCGTATTCGATGCGGGATTTTAAAACTGCTTTGACTTATTTCAATCAGTTTGAACAGGCAGCACAATCGGCTGAAAGAAAGAATATGGCGCGATTGGGAGTACTTCGTTCGGCGTATCAAATTCAGAATTACACGATGACCATTAAGGGCGCGGATGCCTTGCTCAACGATTCCCGTTCGTCGCAGGAAATGAAGTTTGAAGCCCGGTACCTCCGTGCAAAATCCTATGTTCAGTCGGGCAAACCAAATATGGCAATGGACGATTTAAAGGTGCTGTCGACCGATACACGCACCGAACAGGGAGCGGAAGCTAAGTATTTGCTGGCCAAACTGTATTTCGATCAGAAAAGTTATGCTACTGCTGAAAAAGAAGTTCAGGAATTTGCTAAAATGAACACTCCGCATCAGTATTGGCTGGCCCGTAGCTTTATCGTATTAGCCGATGTGTATATCATCCAGAAAAATGATTTTCAGGCGAAGCAGTACTTGTTAAGTCTTCAGCGTAACTATAAAGCGCAGGATGATATTCAGGAAATGATTGAAACCCGCCTGGCTGCAATTTCGAAACGCGAACGGGCAAAAGTGAGCAATTGATTCATTATCAGAACTTTAAAATTTGTATCCTATGAACCGAATATATGTAGTATTGGCACTTTTTTTACCAATTGCCCTGATGGCACAGGATCCGGCCATTGACCGAAATGTTACTGTTGAACGTGAATATCAACCTGTAATTGAGGATGCTGGTAAAATTACTTCTCTTCCTGAGATTCCTGACCCGGTCACTGCCCGTCAGCGGGTCGATTACTCCGATTTCTTTCATCCATTACCCCTGGGCCGCTTCCTGCACAGTTTACCAATGACGTCTTATATTGAAGAACAACGGAAACGACAGGAAGCTTTTATCCGACTTGGAATGGGGAATTTCTGGAACACTCTGGGCGATGTAAATCTACCTCTTCTGAAAAAGGAAAAGGATCGTTTGGACATTTCTATTCAGCATCAGGGAACCTTCGGGAAACGAAAGTTTTCCCACACGGTTGGAAGTATTGATTATAACCATCTGTTTAAAACTACTGAATTGATGGCATCCATCGGTGGAACGCACCGGTTTTTCAATTATTTCGGAGCTAATTTTTCCGGAACAGGTCTTCGGTTGCCGTCCGATTCGCTGTTAGGCCTGGTTGCTGATGAAACCCACTGGAAATATGGTGGTAAGCTGGGATTCAGAAGTTTGCCCGGTCAGGCCAATTTCCGTCATGCCGGGTTTATTCAGTATGATGCCTTGAAGATACAGTCAGGTTGGGATGAAAAAATGGTAAATGTTCATTATGGTTTTAGTACCTTGTACAAAAAAAACCGACTTGGAATCGAATTTGATTTGAAAAATCTGACTTATGAAGCGCCTGTTCTGGTGTCGAAAGTGTTTCCCGACTATTCAGTATTGGAAATTAATCCCTTTTACCTCCTGGAAAAAGGAAATGCATCGCTACGGTTGGGTGCTTCTGTTGCCATTTCGTTTGTTACCGGCAGAGCTATTAATCCTTCTCCCGATATTCATGGAGAATGGAAGGTGTTTCCGAAATTCATGACCCTGTATGGAGGTGTTGGCGGCGGTTTTACCACCATGACTCAGGACCGGTTGCTGAGCGAAAATCCCTGGGTGAAGACCTCCCTGCGGGTAAAGGATATCTATACTCCAGTGAAGCCTTACATAGGACTCAAAGTGAAACCGGTTCATTTCCTGTTAATTGATGCATTTGCAGAATACAATCTGATCAAGGACCAGTATTTCTTTGTAAACGATTCAGTATCATTAAACACTAATCCGTTTCTTCCCAACCAATTGTTTTATACCAATCAGTTTACAGTGGATTACAGCGATGCCTCTTTGTGGCGCATTGGGGGCCGCGTAAGCTTTCAGTACAAAAATCTGATAAGCTCCAGTGTGAAAGTTGTATCGAACAGATGGAAGACTGAAACCATTGCGCATGCCTGGATGAAGCCGGGCTGGGAGGCAGATTGGAATATTGATGTAACAATTAATCCCAATCTGACGATCAGCTCTTCCTTTTTTTATGAAGGAATGCGGAAAGCCCGATTGGGATCAACTATCGTATCTATGGATCCGGTGAACGATCTGAACCTGAGTGCTTCGTACCGTTTCAACCAGACTTTCTCCTCGTTTGTGAAATTGAATAATGTGATGAACCGTGGTTACGAACAATTCGTAGGTTACGAGGTTCAGGGATTCAACTTCTTACTGGGTGGAGCAGTTAGTTTTTAATTTAGTTTTAATTCGCGGATGATGCGTTCGGCACCTCCGATTTTATCCATCACGAACAGCATGTAGCGTACATCCACATTGATGGTACGCTGCAGTTCAGGTTCAAATACGATATCGCCGCTCATTGCTTCCCAGTTACCATCGAAAGCAAGACCCAGCAGTTCGCCTTTTCCGTTAAAGATAGGACTGCCTGAGTTTCCTCCGGTGATATCATTGTTGCTGAGGAAGTTCACAATGAGTTTGCCATTTTCGTCGGTGTATGGTGCCACATCGTTGTTAACCAGTGCTTCCTTTAACTTAGAAGGAACATCGAATTCCATATCACCCGGGATTTCTTTTTCAAGAATTCCTTTCGAGGTGGAATAATAGTGGTAACTCACAGCATCTGCAGGATTGTATCCTCCCACTGTTCCGTAGGTGAGACGCATGGTTGAATTGGCATCGGGATAAGTATGAATGCCATTCTCGCGGTTAATTTCCATCAAACCTGCTTCAAACAAACGTTCTGCATTACGGATAGCTTCAAAGTTTTCGCGGAATTCCTTACTGTCGAGTTTCTCAATGGTTTCATTCACAGCTTTGCGAAACTGAAGTGCAGGATCTTTTTCCAGGTTGAGTTTACCTGCATTGTACTGTTTCAGGAATTTATCTTTTGTGCTGAAAGCCGACTTGGCAAATAGTGCTTTGGCATAGGCCTGGTAATTTCCTTTGAATTTTTTATCAATTTCAGCGTAGATAGCAGGCAATTCGGTTGCAGCTACATACTTGCGATAGATTTCGAGCATAACTGCCATAGTAGCTTCATCAACCTGTGGATAATAATCCTTGTAAAGTTCGTTGGCACGCTTTTCAATGGCTTCTTTACTGTCTTTCTTCTCCACCATACTTTCAAGCGAACCGGCGATTCGTGGCATTTCGGCACCACTGTAAAGTGCCTCCCGAAGGTAAGTGAGTGTGCGTAAGGTGGTAAATACTTTGTTGTTAAGTGATTCAAGCTGCGGAAGTACCTGTCCGTATTTTTGTGTACGTTTAGCATCCTTCGTAATCCATTCGCCAAAACTGCGTTCCAGCTCCTTTTTTCTTTTTAATACACCCAACTCATCGATAGCTTTATTCATTCCGATACTGTTTTTCCAGTAGTTCGAACTGCCTGCATACTTGCTTGCATAGGCAATATTGATAGCCTCATCAGCTTTCATAAACGATTTCCAAACATCCTGCTTGGCTCCCCGAACATCGATACGAGCCTGGTTGGAGGCTTTTGTACGGTTGTTTATTCCCCAGGAGGTCAGGTAGCGGGAGGTGCTACCCGGATTACCCATGATGAAGGCAAAATCACCTTCTTTATACCCTTTAGTGCTTATAGCTGCAAAACGGCGGGGCTGGTAGGGAACATTGGTTGCTGAATAGGCTGCCGGTTGATTGGTTGAATCGGCATAAACCCTGAAAACAGAATAATCGCCGGTATGGCGCGGCCACATCCAGTTATCAGTGTCGCCACCAAATTTACCAATGGAACTGGGAGGGGCATGTACAAATCGAACATCCTTGAATTCTTCGTGAATAAACACATGGTATTCATTGCCTGAATACATGGAACGAACCTGAACAACATAGTCGTTGTCCTTACTAAATTCCTTTTGAATGGCCTTTGTAACTGAATCAAGTTTATTTTTGCGAACCTCAGCCGACATGGTTTCGTCAACAGTCGAAAGTACCCTGTCGGTCACATTGGTGATGCTTACCAGAAATTTAACCGTCAGCTCCGGAGCCGGAATCTCATCGGATAATTCATTGGCAGTAAACCCATCACGAAGGTAGTTGTTTTTCACCGAGCTTAGTCGCTGAATAGCCCCGTAACCGCAATGGTGGTTGGTGAAAATTAGGCCCTGATCCGATACGGCAATGCCGGTGCACCCGCCACCGAAAACTATTACCGCGTCCTTCAGACTTACATCTGTTTCACTATAGATTTCTTCGGCAGAGAGTGTGCAACCCATTTGTTGCATTTTTTGGATATTATCCTTTACTGAAGGTAACATCCACATACCCTCGTCGGCACTGGCAGTCAGCGTTATAAATAAGGCAACTGCCATAAAAAGCATTTTTCTCATTGATTGTTTTGTATGTTTGTAAATTGAATAATTTCTGAAAAAAGATGACAAATTTACACTTTTTCCGATAATTATTTACATACTAACCTGTTTTTACAATCTGAAAGATGCTTTTTTTAAAGGTTTTATAGTATTTCGGCTTTATAACCGGCTTTAGCCAAGGTGTTTATAATTGCCGAGGCTTCAGTTTTTTCGGTTTCTACCGTCAGTTTTTTTTCTGCACTTGCCGTATCGACCGACCAGCTTTTAACTCCTTCGAGTTGATCGAGATGTGGTTTTACAGTTGCGATACATCCGCCGCATTTGATGTTGGTTTTGAATGTTAATTGTGCCATACATTTTATTTTTTGAATTTTAAACGAAGTGAATTGCTGACCACACTTACACTGCTCATTGCCATGGCGGCGCCTGCAATCATTGGATTTAAAAGAAAACCATTAACAGGAAACAGGATACCCGCCGCAATCGGAATTCCGATGATGTTGTAAATAAAGGCCCAAAAGAGATTTTGACGAATGGTTTTTACCGTTTGATCCGAAAGCCGGATAGCTGTTTGGATTTTAGTGAGATCAGATGAAATAATGGTCATCATGGCTACATCCATGGCAATGTCGCTGCCCTGACCCATAGCAATGCTTACATCGGCCTGAGCCAAAGCAGCGCTATCGTTAATTCCATCGCCCACCATGGCAACGACTTTACCCTTCGACTGTAGCTCCTTTATATAGGCTGCTTTTTCTTCTGGTAGCACTTCGGCTCTGAAATGGGCAATTCCTGCTGAATTCGCTATGGCTTGGGCTGTTGAGGTGCTGTCGCCGGTAAGCATATGCACTTCAATGCCCGATTCGCAGAGGGTGCTGACTGCTTCTGTCGAATTTTCCTTTATTGGATCCGAAATGGCCAGTAGTCCATAAATACGGAGGTCAGATGCGAGCCAGATTACTGTGCGGGCTTCACGACTCCAGACGAGGAAATGTGAGTAAACTTCTTCCGGTATAACGATTCTTTTTTCCTGAATCAGGTGAATGTTGCCAACATACCAACCGGTGTCTTTTATAATCGCCTGTACTCCCCGGCCGGTAATGCTTTCGAATGAACTGACTGCCGGAAGTGGCAGGCTGACGACTGGCTTCAGATATTCTACAATTGCTGTTGCCAATGGATGCTCCGACAGTTGTTCAATCGCAAGAAGCACGTTCTTTACATCTTCATACCAAATCTCACCGCTAAC
>JANJXE010000433.1 GCA_024709185.1 Paludibacter sp. | reverse complement strand
GTGGTATGTTTGGAATGGTAATCAAAGAAACAGGTGTTGGCGCCTATGCCGGATCGTTGCTGATTCATACAGGTATCGGGTTGGCAGTTCCCTTTCTGATTGCTTTTATGATGAAAACAGCCCAGGGATCATCCACCGTGGCCATTATTACGGCCGCTTCGCTGGTGGTGCCTATGTTGCCCTCGCTTGGACTCGATTCCGAGAATGGAAAACTGTTGGCTATGCTGGCTATGGGCGGTGGTTCGATGATGGTGTCGCACGCCAACGATTCCTATTTCTGGGTAGTTTCCCGTTTTTCGGGAGTCAATGTGGATACAACACTCCGGATTTATTCCTCTGCGACAGTGGTTATGGGTGTGACGGTATTTTTACTGGTATGGATAAGTTCATTTTTGATGCTATAAATCATGCGTAAAACGGCTGAACAAATTTTCCTCGCAGGTGTCAAATCGGTTATGCCCGATCAGCTCATCCGGTCGCAGGTTTTTCTTTCCGAAGGAATACTAAGGATTTGTGGTGATAACTATCCGCTTACTAATTACCATAATATTTTTATACTGGGAGCAGGAAAGGCATCGGCTTTAATGGCCCGAGAGATGGAAAACCTGCTGGGTGATTACCTCAAGGGCGGCCTTATCGTTACAAAAAAGGGCCATGGATGTTCCCTGAAGCTGCTTGAATGCAGAGAAGCTGCCCATCCTGTTCCTGATGCCAACAGCTTTGCCGCTTCTGAGGCACTGCTGGCTATGGCGAAGCAGACCTCGGAAAACGACCTGGTGATCTGCCTGCTTTCGGGAGGTGCATCGTCGCTGATGGCTGATGTCCCTGACGACCTGACCCCCGACGACTTGCGACAGACCAATGCCTTGCTGGTAACTTCAGGAGCATCGATCGCTGAGATTAATACGGTTCGTAAACATCTTTCGAAACTGAAAGGTGGACAGCTTGCACAGGCAATATTTCCGGCCCATTGTGTTAGCCTTATTCTTTCGGATGTGGTGGGCGATCGGTTGGATGTAATTGCTTCAGGTCCCACAACACCCGATACCACCCGATTTTATGATGCATACGATGTGTTGCATCAATATCAACTGGTGGACAAACTACCGGTTGCAGTAATCAACAGAATTAAAAAGGGAATGGCAGGAGAAATTAGCGATACACCCGACGCTCAGCATCCCTGTTTTGCCCGGGTAAAAAACTATATTATCGGAAATAACCGCAGAGCGCTGGAAGCAGCGGCAAGAAAAGGCACAGAGCTGGGATTTGAAACCATTATTGTCACCGATAGTCTGGAAGGTGATTACCAAACCGTAGCCCGTTATCTGTTGGAGCAAATCGATTCTGCCCAATCTGAAGGTAAACCTGTATGCCTGTTGTTTGGTGGCGAACCGACCGTGAAAGTGATCGGGAATGGACTCGGCGGACGGAATCAGCACATGGCGCTGTACCTGGCAACACTGATAGCCGGGGTATCTGACATTCAGGCGGGTTTGGAACTTGCCCAACAGTCTGATAACAACCTCACCGGGCTGTTGAAAAACCTACCTTCCACTATCACCCTTTTGTGTGCCGGAACCGATGGTACCGACGGTCCAACCGATGCCGCAGGTGCTGTGGTCGATGCCGACAGTCTGCAGGAAGCCCTGAAGCAGGGCGATATCCCGCAACAGTATCTTGACACTTCCGACAGTTACCGGTTTTTTGAAAGGTATGGAGGACATATCCTAACCGGGAATACACAAACCAATGTAATGGATATCATTATTTTACTATATAATTACTCACTTAAAAACAAATGATCATGAGAACAAAAATGTTACTTTTTAGTTTATTCGTTGGATTAGGACTGCAGTTACAGGCTGCTACCCTTACCGTAACTAACGGCAATTCCTCGGGAGCAGGCTCGTTTGCACAAGCGTATACCGATGCAGTGGCAGGCGATATTATCACATTCAATTTTGATGGCACTGAGCTTTCACTGACCGATGCTATCGTTATGAAAAGCATTACCATCGATGGATTTAACTCGTACAACGGGTATAAGCTGGTGCTGAAACAGACTACTGCCTCTAAGAGTTTCTTTACCCTGGCTTCGGGCGTTACTGCTACATTCAGGAACATCGTTTTCGATGGTACCGGTGTATTGGGTAATACTGCACTTACTGCAGCTAACGGTTCGACCCTGAATATCGACGGATGTATATTTAAAAACATCAACGCTCAGGCCAATAACGGTGGTGCAGCCCGTATTCAGGGAACAGCTACCATAACAAACTCCTTGTTTGAAGCCAATATAACCGGTGGTGGATATGGTGGTGGAGCCCTGTGTATTTACAATGCAGCAACTGTTACAGTCGATAAGTGCAGCTTTGTTGGAAACACATCCAATGCCAATGGTAACAGTGGTGGAGGTGCCATTGTGGCAAGAGGCACTGTGGCTACTGCCTGCAATGTAACCATTACCAATTCAACTTTTGCGAATAACTATTCCGGAAAAACAGGAGGAGCCATTTTATCTTCGGTCCAGAGTTCTACGGCTTACACTGCCAATGTTACTGCGGTTAACTGTACCTTTACCGGTAATCAGGGCGATGGAGCCATCAGTGCGTTAACTACTGCCAATGGTGTAGCCAATGCATTTCTGGTAAATGCGCTGGTTGTTAACAATGTGAATGTGGCCGGAGATGCATATTCCGACCTGCTCGAAACAGCTGGTACTAACCCAGCAACTGTGGTAAAGATTGATCCCTACAATGTGATGTACACTACTGCATCGGCCACTGTGGTTACTTCTGGCCGTAATTGCATTCAGGTGGCCGATCCGGCGACTGCTGTAATTTTTAAATCACTCGAAACCTATGCAACTACCTTCAAACGTCCGGTACTTTCCGTAATCAGTGGGAATAAAGTAGCTGAACTGGTTACCGGCAGTCTTGCGCTCAATGCAGGTGTTGCCACACTGGCGGGCTATACGATTCCTACGGTCGACCAATTGGGAGCTACCCGTCCGGCTACTCCATCCATTGGTGCTGTTGAATATTTTACCGGAACAACGGTTGTTTCGGGACGCGAAAACGAGCGGCCAGCTGTGCGTGTTGTCGACCGCACAGTGACATTTACCGGCATCGTAGGAAGTCAGGAATTGCAGGTGTATTCGGTGGGAGGACAACTTACCGGCCGGTATACGATAAGCAACGAAGAGCCGGTTCAGCTTACGCAGGAAGGTCTTGTGCTGATGAAGATTCAGAACAATACCTACAAGGTTTTTATTCGTTAACTCTGTTTTTTCAATAATCACACGAAACAAGCATGACTCTACCGGGAAATGCCCGTTTCGTGTGATGGAACTGAGCTATTCTGTTTAAGAGTGGAATGGCAACATACAACAAAAAGATAAATTATAATGAACAGACTTGATTTTTTAAAGCGGATGGCCTGGGCGCTGGGCGGTGCAACCGTTCTTGGCGCCGAGACCAGCCTGTTGCATGCCGCTCCGAGCGATAAAAATATAATGCCTGGTCCGGGAGAAACGTTCGATCAGTTTAAGGCCGATATTCAGGGATTGGATGCAAAGGTGAATAAACCCGTTACGGTAATCATCATTGGTGCCGGCGGACGTGGAAATGCTTACGCAACTTACGCTAAAAAGTTTCCATCGGCATTGCGTATTGTCGGTGTATCCGATATCAACGAAGGCCGCAGAAAGAAGATGGCCGATGAATTCTCCATTAAAAAAGAAAATCAGTTCGGCGATTTTTCGGAAGTATTTAAGGGCCCTAAACTCGCCGATGCGGTTGTGATAAGCACCCCCGACGATGTTCATTATGCGCCCTGCATGCTGGCACTTGCTAAAGGATATCAGGTTTTGCTCGAAAAGCCGATAGCCCCAACCGAAAAGGAATGTACCGACATCCTGGCTGCCGCTAAGAAGCACAACCGCATTGTGGCGGTATGCCATGTGTTACGGTATGCACCCTATTTTATTGCGCTCAAACAGGCAGTCGATTCGGGCGTGATTGGCGATGTAGTGTCTGTACAGCATCTCGAACCCATCCTGTTCGATCACATGGCGCATTCCTATGTCCGGGGTAATTGGCACAATTCGAAGGAAACCACCCCGATTATTCTGGCGAAATCCTGTCACGACCTGGATATTATCCGCTGGTTGGTAGGCAAACCCTGCACGCAGATTTCAGCAGACGGAAGTCTCAGCTACTTCAAGGCATCGCGTATGCCCGCCGGAGCTCCTGCTTTCTGTACCGATGGTTGTCCACACGAATCTACCTGTCCGTATTCGGCCATCGAAATCTATGTTCGCCGTAAGCGCATGCTCAAAGTATTCGATTTGCCCGAGGTAAAGGATGAATTAATCATGGAAAAGCTTCGTACAACCAACTATGGCCGCTGTGTGTTCCGCTGCAACAACGATCAGCCCGATCATTACGTGAGTACCATGGTGTTCGAAGGCGA
>JANJXE010000553.1 GCA_024709185.1 Paludibacter sp. | reverse complement strand
CTACATGGACCCGGGAAACTACGCGACGAACATCCAGGCCGGGGCGGGCTACGGCTATGCGCTGCTGTGGGTCGTGCTTCTGGCCAACCTCATCGCCATGCTCTTCCAGGCGCTCTCGGCGCGGCTCGGGATCGTCACCGGCAAGAACCTTGCCGAGCTGTGCCGCGACAGCTTCCCCCGGCCCGTCGTCTTGATCATGTGGGCGGTGAGCGAGGTGGCGGCGATGGCCACCGACCTCGCCGAATTCCTCGGCGGCGCGATAGGGCTGGCGCTTCTCTTCGGCCTGCCGCTGATGGCCGGCATGGCGATCACCGCGATCGTCACCTATGCGATCCTGATCATGGAGCGGCAGGGATTCCGGCCGATGGAACTGATCATCGGCGCGCTGGTCGGCGTCATCGGGCTTTGCTACCTGGCCGAGATGCTGATCGCGCCGGTGGACTGGGGCGCGGCGGCGGCGGGGCTTTCCTCGCCCGCGCTGCCCGATGCGGCGGCGCTGACCATCGCCGTGGGGATCATCGGCGCCACCGTCATGCCCCACGCGATCTACCTGCATTCCGGCCTGACCCAGGGCCGCGCGCCGGTTCGCGGCGAGGCAGACCGGCGCAAGCTCCTGAGGTTTTCCAACACCGAGGTCGTGCTGGCACTTGCCGTGGCAGGCATGGTCAACATGGCGATGGTGATGATGGCGGCCTCGGCCTTCCACCAGGGGCATACCGACGTCGCCGAGATCGAGACCGCCTATCACACGCTGACGCCCTTGCTGGGCGCGGCGGCGGCGGGGATATTCCTCGCCTCACTCATCGCCTCGGGCATTTCAAGCTCGGTCGTCGGCACGATGGCGGGGCAGATGATCATGCAGGGCTTCCTGCGTGTGCGCGTGCCGATCTGGGTCCGCCGGCTGGTCACGATGCTGCCCGCCTTTGCAGTCGTCGCCGCCGGTGTCAACGCGACCGACGCGCTGGTGCTTAGCCAGGTCGTGCTGTCGATCGCGCTGCCGGTGCCGATGATCGCGCTGCTGATCTTTTCCACCCGGCGCGAGATCATGGGGGACTATGCCGT
>JANJXE010000446.1 GCA_024709185.1 Paludibacter sp. | reverse complement strand
CTTTGTTATTTTTAAAATAACCCTGTTCGAGTTGTGTAATCGACGATACTCCGAAAGCATATACCTGCCCGGTAGTGCGTCGGGTGCAATAGCCCTGAAAATTGCGGTGGAGCTGCCGATTGTGCAATGCCTTACTCAACTCATCGTTTGGCAACACATAATGATCAAGCCCGATCGCTTCATAGCCGGCCTCTTTAAGCAACCGACGGGAGGAGGTAAATAAATCGATTTTCTGCTCCGAATCGGGCAGACCTTTCTTTTCAAGTAGTTGCTGATGCTTTTTCAACCAAGGCACATGAGCATAGGAAAAAGTAACCAGGCGATCGGGACGCATGGCGATGGCTTTGGCAATGGTTTCGGAGAAACCGGCTACCGTCTGGCCCGGCAACCCATAAATAAAATCGAGGTTGACCGATATCGATGGATTGGCATCTTTCAGAAAACGAGTGATTTCAGCAACCGGCATAGCAGCATGGGCCCGGTTTACCGCATCCAGCACCTCTTCATTAAAGTCCTGTACACCAATACTAAATCGATTGAAACGCGCATTCATCAATCGTTGCAGATACAATTCGTCGAGGTGAGCAGGATGGCATTCGATGGCAATTTCGGGCTGTGGAATAAAATCGAACAGATCGAAAATCAGCTCGTTAAGCTCTTCCAGGTAACGCACATCGATGCTGTTGGGAGTTCCTCCACCATAATGGATTTGTGACACTTTTCGCCGGCGGTCGAGTTTTGCCGCAACCATCCTGATTTCCTGTTTCACTGCTTCGACATATTGAGCTACAGTGTCCTCCTTTTTCATGAGCTCGGTGTTGCATCCACAGTAAAAACATATTTTTTGACAAAAGGGAATATGTATGTAAAGTGCAATATTCGATGGCTCATCGTTGTTTGAATCAGCAATAAGTGCGAGTGCGTCCTGTTCGGGGAATTCTTCCTGAAAATGATTGGCCGGAGGATAACTGGTGTAGCGGGGTACGGCAATATTATACTTTTTGATTAATTCCCTGGTGATTTCCATAGCTTGAAACGGATTGGATACACAAAAAACAAAATAAGAACAGAGGCGACCGACATCAGCATTTCCACACCAAAGAGCTGGTGATAGCCGAGCACATCACCCAGTTTGCCACTAAAAACAGCGATAAGCATCGAGCTAAAGTGCGTAATGACAATTTGAATCGTAAAATCAGTACCCGCAGCTTCGGGACGTACTGCATCCATCGATGTTGTATAAATGGCTACCGAAGATAAGCCATAGCTTGCCCAAAGAAGCACGATACCAATGTACAAAATTAAGACTGAAGGTGTACCTAAGGTCATGATATAAAAATTACATACCGGTAACTACATTCAGTATGGCAAAAAGATAGATGGAAAGTTTACGACCCATCCAGCGAATGATAAATCCGCCGCTAAACGACATCAGAGCGGCAACCGAGGTTCCCACAATTCCCGACATAAAACCAATATCTTTCACCGAATACCCCAGATCGACCATATAGGGCTTGAGCATCGCCAAAATCCCGATGATACCCGAATAATACAGCACCAACACCGGAAGCCGGCGCAGGTTATTCTTCTCCTTGAAAAAAACAAACATATCCCAGGGTTTTATCCTTCGTTTTTGTTCGATAGGAAGCTCTACATCAGGCTTATACACAAAAAGCGGAACAATGGCAAAAATCACAAAACAGGCCAGTATCCACAAAAGCCACTGCCAGCCCAGGTAATGATACGCCAAAAGCAACACACCTGTTCCGAACAGGCTGCCAATAAAACTTCCTGAAGATTGAATGCCGTTACCAATGGCCTTTTCGGAAACACTTAACACACGAATGGCAAAGATATCGGTGGCAATATCCTGGGTAGCCGACGCGATAAATGCCAGCAGCATCAGGATGACTATGAGAGTAAAATCGGTTTGCAGGCTAAAGAAACTGATGGTGAGAATAACCAAAGCATAAAACAATTCGGACCAGATAATCCAACGGCGCAACTGACGCCGACCGGATGCATTGTTATCCACCAGGGGAGCCCACAAAAACTTGATAATCCAGGGAAGTTTTATCAGCTGCAACAGTCCGATGGATTCCAACGAATAGTTCTCCTGACGCATGATGACGGGCACCACAGTCGAGAAAAAGCTCATCGGTATCGACTGGGCGATGTACAGGCTGAAGAGCGTCGGGAATTTCAGGTTTGATTGTTTCACGGAATAAATACGCTGATTACCAGTTATACGACACATTCACACCCAGCTGCATCGGTTTTCCGGGCTGTGCAAACACAGCCGGACCCGATTCGAACATAAAGGCACGGTACTGCGTGTTGGTGAGGTTCTTACCCCATACATCCAACTGAAGATTCTTATGCATCAGACTCAGTTTAGCGTTCAGCAAGCCATAGCGTTCTTCTTTCAGATTGTTCGCTAAATTCCAGTACAACTCACCGGTCTGGTTGTATAATACATTCAGCCTTACTTTATCAATCAGTTTGCTAGTACTAATTCTGAAGGTTTGCGTAGCCTGTACCGACAGCGTTTGCCGCGGAATATAAGGTGTAAATTTATCGTTGTAATTCAATTGTTCACTCTGCACATATTCCAGAATTTTCGAATAGGTATACCCGTAGGCCACCATGGCTTCAAAACCATGAAAAACGCTGTTTTGAAGAGTCGCTTCAAATCCTTTATTATTCGACACCCCTGAATTATCGAGATACGAACCACGACCACTGGGTGCAGTGCGGTAGATTTGCTGATTCTTTAAATCGGTATAAAACACCGAAACATCGGCAAAAAGATAGTTCAGGAAAGTGGTTTTCACACCTAGTTCATAATTGTAACTGCTTTCTTTTTTAAACATCAGATGTTCAGGTTTTTCGAAGGTGGAATTAAAACCGCCCGGTTTATATCCTGATGAATAGGATGCATAGGTATGAACATCGGGAGTTAACTCGTAGGATAGCGCTACTTTAGGAAGCAGCACGGCATCACTCAGAGAAGGATAAACGGTATCGGCCACCAACTTTGTAACTCCTGCTTTAGTCGATTGATATTCATATCCCAATTGGGTTGATTCGAAATCGAACCTCAGTCCACCTGTAAGTGTGAGACCGGGAAGCAGCTTATAGGATGATTGATGAAACAGCGCGGCACCGCGGGTCTGAGGCAGGTAATCCTTCTGAAACCAGCGTTCCATCTGTGGAGTGGCCCGGTAATTATCGACCACCACTGTATTCCGGCCCGTTTGCGAAAACACAAAGGCCCCGGTTATCCAGCTGTAGTTTCGACTACCGGTCGATTGAACGATGAGTTCATTTGCAAGGTTGTGCTGGTTTTGCAGCTGTCCGGCAAAATAAATCGAATCGGGCCCGAAATCCTGATCCAACTGCTGGTTATCGTTGAGGTATTGATAGGAAAAGGTATTCGTTGCCGACCATCCTTTGCCCGAATATTTCAGGTTCAGGGCATTCGACAGCAGAAAACGATTGTAGCCGCTCGCCTGATTGTAAACGATGGAGCCGATCTCCTGCGTTGTTTTATTGAAGGGCGCATAGGGATATCCCGACTGGTCGCTGTTTTCGAAGGAGGATGAAAGATTCAGCTTCCACCGGTCACTCATGCGGTACTCCAGTTTCAATCGAAGCCCCAACGAGCGAAGCGAATCAGCCTGACCGCCGCGGGTAATATTGGCATGATAACCATCCTGGCTCAGATAATTAGCCGAAATGCTGTACCCCAGTTTGTCGCCAATAGTGGTGTAATGACCTGCATTGAGCTTGTACATCCCGTAGGTTCCGGCCATGAGCTGCACATGGGTACCCTGCACATCGAAGGGTGAACGGGAAGTAATATTAATAACACCGCCCATGCTGTTTCGGCCAAACAGTGTTCCCTGCGGCCCCCGGAGCACTTCCACTTTCTGTACATCAAAAAAATCAAAATCGAAGGATGACTTTTCGAAATAGGGTACCTGATCGACATACATCCCCACTGAAGGAGAGTTGATACGCGAACCAATTCCGCGGATATACACCGGCGAGGTTAGTTTGGTACCATAATCGGGCATAAAAAAATTGGGAATCATGGCGCTTACATTGTTCAGCGTGGAAATCTCATTTTTATCCAGTGAGCTGGCATTTACCACCGTCACCGAAGCCGGAAGATCTTTCATTCGGGTTTGAGTCCGGGAAGCATTGATTTCTACTTCGCGAAGGTTGACCTCATCCTGAACCTGTTTTTCGATAGGATCAACAGGCACTTCAGCCTGAAACCAAACGGGAATCATAACAAAAAACACCAACAGAAAGCGTTTATCTATCATCGAATTATTGATTAGTTTGTAACAAAAAAACACCTGTCAATCTTGTCAACTGACAGGTGCCTCACCCTTAAGTGTAACAAATGTTACAAAAGTAATCAAAATTTCAGAAACACAGGCTTTAAAAATTGTTTATTCTACCCTGTTTTGCTGGTAATCGAAGATGCGATCGACAGAAAGGCGGGGTGCTGATGCAGGGTTTTGTGATTTATACCTGAACGTTACAGGAATTTGTTGCAACTCCTGCTGATTGGGTTTTTTTACGTGAATCACCAGTGGAACCGATTCAACCTGAGGATTAATCAACGAGCTGATATCGAACGAAACGAT